>JBILFD010000012.1:0-10501 GCA_044351765.1 Candidatus Nanopelagicaceae bacterium
ATTAAAAGAGTAGATTTTTAATCAGAAGCAGTTAATGCAGTTAACGCTGGGGCTACATGTGGGTAATCAAATACAAAACCAGCATTGGTTAATACTTCAGGAAGTACTTTTTTGGAACCAAGTAACTCGGATGAAAAACCGCCTAAAGCCACTTTAAGTGCAATTCCCGGAACTGGGAGCAAAGCCGGACGATGTAATGCCCGAGCCAATGCTGCGGTGAACTCTGAATTAGTTGCGGGATTTGGGGCAGTGATATTTACCGGGCCAGAAATATCAGAATCCATCAGAAATTGGAAAGAGCGGATTTGGTCGTGCAAAGTTATCCATGACCACCACTGTTTTCCAGAACCCATTTTTCCGCCAACACCAAATTTAAATAATGGAAGCATTTTTCCTAACGCGCCGCCAGTTGGATCAAGCACCACGCCAGTTCGGATTTTTACCGTTCTAACAGAAGGCGCAAGATCTGCTGCTGCTTCCCACTTTTCGCAAACTCCGGCTAAAAAATCATCTCCACCACGATCAGATTCTGTTACGCCACGATCGCCAGTTTCACCGTACCAACCAATTGCACTTGCTGAGATAAACACATCAGGTTTCAACTCTTCAACTGCCTTAGCAATTGTGCGCGTGCTACTTACTCGAGAATTTAGGATTTCGCTTTTGTAAAGAGAGGTCCAACGTTTGTCGCCAACACCGGCGCCAGCTAAATTTATAACTGCATTAACTCCAGCGAGAGCTGCAATATCAATGCTTTCATTTTTAGGATCCCATTGCACTTCATCTGCGCTTGCAACAGGACGACGCACTAGACGTAAAACTTCATGACCTTTATCACGCAGATCACCTACTAAGGCGCTTCCGATCAATCCGGATGCACCTGTTATAGCAATTTTGCTCATTAGATCCCGAGATCCGATTCAAAACGACCTTCTTCTAGCCGTTCCTTTAATGTGGCAAGGAATCGAGCAGCATCTGCTCCATCGACTATTCGGTGGTCATATGAAATTGCAAGGTAAACCATCGAACGAATCGCAATAGTTTCTCCGCCATCTGCATCACCAACCACAATTGGGCGCTTAACAATCGCACCAAGTCCAAGAATTGCAACCTGTGGTTGATTGAGAATTGGAGTGTCAAAGAGTGCGCCGCGTGAACCAGTGTTCGTGATGGTAAATGTTCCACCACTTAATTCATCAGGGGAGATCTTGTTATCACGAGTGCGAGCAGCCACATCAACGATGCGACGAGCAACGCCACCCAAATTCAAATCGCCAGCATCTTTTATTACTGGAACTAGCAATCCGCGCTCGGTATCAACTGCTATTCCGAGGTTTTCAGTTCCGTGGTAAACAATATTCTCTCCATCAACTGATGAGTTCAATA
Source organism: Candidatus Nanopelagicaceae bacterium (assembly GCA_044351765.1). Lineage (GTDB taxonomy): Bacteria > Actinomycetota > Actinomycetes > Nanopelagicales > Nanopelagicaceae > UBA3012. Next base: position 1,387 of record JBILFD010000012.1, read on the forward strand.
CTGGATGTTGCTTAAGCGCTTCACATACTGCTACTGCAAAAAACGGTAGGAATGTAAGTTTTACGCCTTCACGCTCTTCGAAGCTTTTCTTAGCACGATCGCGTAATTTTGAAATCTTGGTGATATCAACTTCGATAACAGTTGTTAATTGAGCACTAGTTTGTAATGACTCAACCATTCGAGATGCAATAACTTTGCGCAGACGTGACATCGGAACCGTGGTTCCACGAAGTGGTGATGCAGCGGCTGCAACTTTTGGTGCAGATGTAGCAACTGGAGCAGCACTTGCAGCTGGTGCACTTGGAATCTGAGGTGGTACAGGAGTTGCAACACGAGCGCGCTCAGCAGCTTCATATACATCTTGCTTACGAATTCTTCCGCCAACACCTGTTCCGCGAACTGTTGCTAAATCAATTCCAGCATCAGAGGCAATCTTGCGAACTAGTGGGGTGACATAAAGATCAGAATTATTTGCAACCGGCGCTGGCATTGAATTAAATGGAGCGGCTGGCGCAACTGGGGCTGGTGGAGCAACAACAGGTGGAGCTTGAACTACAGGAGGCGCAACTGGGGCTGGTGCAACTGGTGCAGGAGCAGGAGCAGGAGCAGGTGGCGCAACTGGTGCAGCAACTGCACCGCTAGTTCCGATAGATGCTAACCGCGCGCCAACTGGAACAGTTGTATCTGCTGGTGCATCAATAGATAAAAGAGTTCCAGCAACTGGCGAAGGAATCTCGGTATCAACTTTGTCTGTAGAAACTTCAAGTAATGCTTCATCAACTGCAACTGCGTCACCAACATTTTTTAACCAACGTGTGACAGTTCCTTCAGAAACAGATTCGCCTAATGCTGGCATCGAAATAATTGTTGCGGCACCAGCAGCGGCTGGGGCTACAGGGGATGCAACGGCTTGAACTACAACGGGCGCAACTGGTGCAGCTGGAGGAGTTGGTTTCGGAATTACTGGGGCAGGAGCAGCAGGTGCGGCGACAGGTGCAGCAGCAACTGGGGCAGGAGCAGATCCGGCGGATCCATCATTAATAATTACTAGATCGGCACCAACTAAAACGGTGCTATCCACTGGAACTAAAATCTTTTCAATAACGCCGGCATATGGTGAAGGGATCTCGGTATCAACTTTGTCCGTTGAAACCTCTAGTAATGGCTCATCAATTGCAACAGTATCGCCTTCGGCTTTGAGCCAACGAGTGACGGTACCTTCAGTCACGCTCTCGCCAAGTGCTGGCATTGTTACCTTTGCTGACATCTCATCTCCCTTACAAAATCCTGCTGTAAGCCCGAGGGTTTAAGCAGGGTTAGCCTACTAATTAACTTAGCCATGTGCATGTAGCGGTTTACCGGCAAGAGCCATATGTGCCTCGCCCATAGCCTCAGACATCGTTGGGTGGGCATGAAGTAATGGTGCTACATCATCAGCGCTAGCTTCCCAATTGAAGATCAATTGTGCCTCAGCCAATAATTCACCAACCCGGCTACCAACCATATGCACACCTAAAATTGGCCCATTTTTTTCAGCAACCAATTTAATTGAACCGGCAGTGCGCAAAATTTGAGATTTTCCATTTCCAGCAAGGTCATAATTTAATTCCACAACATCATGTCCACGTTCTTTTGCTTGCGCAGTTGTTAATCCAACTGAGGCAACTTCAGGTTCTGAATAAGTAACACGGGGGACACCGTCGTAATTAATCGGACGTGGATTTAATCCAGCAATCTCTTCTGCTACCAAGATGCCTTCACCAAATCCAACATGTGCTAATTGCAATGTTGGAATCAAATCGCCAACTGCCCAAACACCAGGAATATTTGTGCGACATTTGTTATCAACCAAAACATAACCGCGATCCATCTTTACGCCGATCTCTTCAAAGCCAACACCGGTTGAAGAAGGACCACGACCCACTGCTACTAACAAAATATCTGCTTCGAAATCGCGACCATCTTCCAAAGTAACTTTAATTCCAGTTGCGGTTTCACTTACACCTGAGAAGCGCACTCCAACTTCAAAACTAATTCCGCGTTTGCGATAAGCACGCTCAAGTAATTTAGAACTTGACTCATCTTCTAGCGGTACCAGGTGAGGAAGTCCTTCGATGATGCGCACATCGGAACCAAAAGATTTCCAAACTGATGCAAATTCACATCCAATAACTCCGCCACCAAGAACGATCACACTCTTTGGAATGTAATCCAATCCGATTGCATGATCACTGGTGATAATTTTCTTACCGTCGATCGCAAGACCTGGAAGTGATTTCGCATAAGAGCCGGTAGCCAGCACCAAGTTTTTGCCGGTGTATGTCACGCCATTTACTTCTACGGTGTTAGCTGAAGTAACTTTTCCGTATCCTTCAATGAAATTAACATTTCGAGATTTAACTAAACCTTGCAATCCTTTGTATAACTTGCCAATCACACCATCTTTGTAGGTGTTGACACCGGTCATATCGATTCCGTTGAATTGAGCAAGAACTCCGAAATCTCCGGCTTCACGTGTGCTATCTGCGATTTCGCCAGCATGCAACAACGCTTTGGTTGGAATACAACCGCGGTGCAAGCAAGTGCCACCCAATTTGCCGGCCTCAATCAGTGCAACTGATAGGCCAAGTTGTGATGCACGTAAGGCGCAGGCGTATCCGCCACTTCCGCCACCTAATACGACTAGATCAAAAACATCGGCTGCCATCTCGGCTTACCCACCTTCATCTTTTTGTCCATATCCATCTTCAAAGTTGTATCCCTATCTTGCCAGCCTTTACCTTCAGAGCCGAATTGGGATTATTTTGTGATTTGGGCTAAACGCACGAGTGATCGGAGGGCAAAACCGACCCCTCCAACTGGCGTATAGCCGTGCGCAGCGCCCTCGTTGTAAGAAGGCCCCGCAATATCAAGGTGCAACCAAGGCAGATTTGGGGCGACGAACTCCTGTAAAAAGAGACCTGCCACTAACATTCCGCCCATCCGTTCGCCAATATTGGCTAAATCGGCAACGGGAGAATCTAGGGATGCGCGCAGTTCGGGCGGCAAAGGCATTGGCCAGAATTGTTCTCCGGCTGCATTGGCGGCAGATAAAAACTTTCCACTAAATTCAAAATCATTTGTCATGACCGCAGCGGTCTTAGTACCTAACGCGACGATTTGGGCGCCGGTCAATGTTGCAACATCAATTATTCCATTTAACTTTGGCGCAACTTCAGCCGCACGAACAAGTACATCTCCAAGAACTAATCTGCCTTCGGCATCAGGATTTAAAACTTCAACAGTCTTTCCACCGTACATAGTGATTACATCACTTGGTCTAGTTGCAGTATCGCTCACCATATTTTCGGCAAGTGGTGCCCATGCATCAATTGAAATCGGTAATTTCAATTCAGCGATTGCAAATATCGCACCCATAACAGCAGCCGCACCACTCATATCGGATTTCATCGCTTCCATACCTTGTGCTGGTTTGAGTGCTAAACCACCGGTATCAAAAGTTATTCCTTTACCAACAAATGCGAGGTGCGCTTTTGCGCGAGCGGGACGATAAGTAGCTCGGACCAAACGAGGCGGATTTGCCGAACCTTGACCAACCGCTGTTATTCCACCATAGCCACCACGTTTTAATGCAACTTCATTTAGAATCTCGATTTTTACATTTGCTGGAGCTTGGGCTTTTGCTAATTTTGTAAATCGATCTGGAGTCAAATAACTAGGAGGCATGTTAATTAAATTCCGAGTGAAATTTACTTGCGTGACAATTACATGTGCATTTTTAACTGCATCTTTGAACTCTTTTGTTGGGCTCTTCGGGGTGTAGATCTCAATTTTGGTGAGCGGAGATTTCAAATCTTTTGAACCACTGCCACGAAAATCATGAAAGGCATATGAACCTAAAAGTGCACCTTCAGCGATCGCTTGCAATTCATCTGCATTGCTTGCTGGAAGTGCAAAAGCGGCGTGAGTGTGGGCATGCAATGATCGAGCGGCACTACCTGCAGCTCTACGCAAAGTTTCGGCGGAAAATTTCTTTTCAAATTTACCCATGCCGGTAAATACCAAAATTCCATGTGTTGCATCAGGAACCAAAGTAACTTCATCAGCCTTGCCTGTGGCTTTGAAGGAATTCAATGTTTGCAATAAATTTTTATTGTCTAATCCCTTTAAGGGAGTGACTAAAACCAGGGAGCCGGTGTCATCTTTGGCAACGCCTATTACTAAAGGTGCTGGTGAAGATATTTTTTCGACTAATGAAATTTGCGTTGCCAAATTGCGCCCCCGTTATCGGTTAATTCCCAACCAGCCTAGTCAAAAGCGGTAAGTTTGCGCTCATGGAATCGCCGCTATTACAAATACACCAATCCCTAAATTCCAAATTGGGGGATTTCGCTGGCTGGGCGATGCCACTGGAATATCCCGCCCCGGTTGGTGGGGGAACACTTACGGAGCATGAAGCGGTTCGCACTAATGCGGGCTTATTTGATGTTTCGCATCTAGGAAAAATCGAAATTCATGGAATAGGTGCCAAAGAGTGGCTGAATTCCATAATTACAAATGATCTAAACAAAATTTTGCCAGGACAAGCTCAGTACAGCATGTTGTGTAATGAAGCAGGCGGAGTAATAGATGATCTGATTGTTTATTTAAAATCAGATGATGCAATTTTAATAATTCCAAACGCTGCTAATTCTGCTGAGGTTTTTTCTACACTTAACGGCAAGATCCCACAAGGGATGAAAATTCAAAATCGACACAATGATTTTGCGGTGATCGCGATTCAAGGACCGGCATCTGCGCAACTCTTATCTGATGCTGGGTTACACGTTGAATTGAATTACATGTCATTTACTCAGGTTCAATTCTTAGATGAGCAGATGATCATTTGCCGAACTGGGTATAGCGGAGAGCATGGATACGAGCTGCTTCCAACATCCGCAAATGCGGTAAAGCTTTGGGAACTCTTGTCCGAGAAAGTTCTTTCACACGGTGGGAAAATTTGCGGATTGGGTGCGCGTGACACATTAAGAACAGAGATGGGTTACCCGCTCCATGGCCATGAACTATCTCTAGAGATTTCACCAGTTACTGCGGGGGCTTCCTGGGCGGTGGGTTGGCAGAAGGATCTTTTTGTTGGCAGCGCTCAATTGCGTGTAGAAAAAGATAAAGGCCCGGATCGCATTTTGCGTGGTCTGCTGGCAGACGAGCGTGGAATTCCAAGAGCCGGGATGCAAGTTAAAAACTCAAACGGTGAAGTGATTGGTGAGGTAACCAGCGGAACTTTTTCACCTACATTGAAAAACGGAATCGCTTTAGCGTTAGTTGATTCATCGGTATCTATTGGGGAAGAAGTTTTAGTCGACATCAGAGGGCGAAACTTGGCTATGAGTATTACAAAACTGCCTTTTGTGCCATCTCACGTGCGGTAACAAAATTAGCTTTCCGCATAGATCTTCTTAATGAATTTAAAATCGGCTTTCCAGCTACTGTGATTAAAGCGGCGGTAAGGATCGCTCTTGGAAGGTCCCAAGCCATTGCAGTTAGAAAGTGAAAAACAAAGTAACGTTGTAAATTCTCCAAAATTGGAGCACCAGCAACAAAAGATATTTGGGTGTCAGCGCCCACTAGCCAAGGCCAAAGTTGCAGATCCATCAATGCGCCAAAAATTAACCCTGCGAAGAATCCATAAATTGCTAAAAAAATTATCTCAACTCTTTGTTTCTCAAACTTCGGAAGGGCCCCCGCGCCCCAACCAATCCACGCTGCAGCCATCATTTGGAAAGCCAGCCATGGACCAGCACCACCTGTTAGTAATGCAGATGCAAATAAAACGCTCAACCCCAGTAAGAATCCAAAACGCTTTCCTAACGCACGACCACCCAAAATTATTAAAAACCAAATCGGTTCAATGCCGACTGCTCCGGCGCCAAAAATCCGTAGAGCAGCACCAGTTGCAGTTAACACTCCTAGAAATGCCAAACTTTTTACATCTAGTTCTCCTTGTGTCAACTCAATTATCAAGATCAAAAGAGCTATAGGCATTAGTGCTAGAAACAAATATTTTGCTTGCCCATTATTTTCAACTTGTTCTGCAGAAATAAAAAGCGGCCACGCAAAGGCAAAAAATCCAATTAGTGAAGCAAAGCCAATAAGTGGAGTTGATTTACTCATTTTGGTTACCAGAATCAATTCTGCTCAAGTGCGGTGGTGATCTCTGAAAAGGTTAACCATTTACCTGGAGCAAGGATCTTTGAAATTTGAGGAGCAAAAGCTGGTGAAGAGGTGAGAATTTCAAGAGTACTTCCATCTGCGATTTTTTCTCCCTCTGCCAGGAAAACTACTCGCGTTGCAACCTCCGCTACTAACTCAACATCATGCGTAGCCAAAACAACAGAACGTCCCTCATCTGCCATCGATCGCAAAATTTTAATTAGCCGCAACTTTGCGGAGTAATCCAGACCTCTGGTTGGTTCATCAAGAATCAATAATTTTGGTGCGGCAGCAAGCACGATTGCTAAAACTAAAGATAAACGCTGCCCCTCCGATAGATCTCGAGGGTGTGCAATTTCTGAAATATCAGGCAATAACTGGTTCAAAATCTTGTAGGTCGTTCCCGGGGTGACTTGGCTGTCGCGATCAGCAAATGTGCATTCTTGTAATACGGATTCTGCATAAAGCAGGTCAGTTGCTTCTTGAGGGACAAATCCAACAAGCGAGATGAGTGATTTACCTATTAATTCTTGTGCTGGATTTCCATCCAAAAGTACCTGACCACTTTTAATTGGAGTGATTCCCACAGTGCTTCCAAGTAGAGAACTTTTTCCAGCGCCGTTTCTTCCCATGATTGCGACGACTTCACCTTGGCTGACTTCAAAATCGATACCCTTTATTGCAACTTTCTTTTCATACTCCACAACTAATTTTTTAATATCCAAAATCAATGGCAGTGATTTAATTTCTGCTGATTTACGGATTGGGGGAGATAAGTTAGCTAATTTCTCTCGTAATGGTTCTGCTAATCGCCGTGCATCACGAACTGTTAATGGAAGTGGGTCCCAAACTTGATCTTTACCGAGCAGAACAACCGGAGGGGCACTTTGAGATTGCGCCATAATTTCTTGAGGCAAACCAATTCTCACTTGCCCACTATTTTCATCACCCAGTACATGAATAATTCGATCCACAAATTGCAACACTCGCTCTAACCGGTGTTCAGCGATAATGATTGTTAAACCCAAGTCATGTACTAATCGAGCCAAGATAGATAAGACCTCTTCAGCGGCGATTGGATCGAGCGCGCTAGTTGGTTCATCTAGAAGTAAAACTTTTGGATGCATCGTTAAGACCGCTGCAATAGCTACTCGCTGCGCTTCACCTCCACTTAATGTTGATAGGGAGCGATTTCTTAATTGCGCTAATCCCAATAAATCCAAAGTCTCTTCAACGCGCTTACGCATCACCTCTCTTGGAACACCTAAAGATTCCATTCCAAAAGCGATCTCTTCTTCAACTGTGTCGGTGACAAAACCTTCAGCTGGGTTTTGACCGACGATCCCGATTAGGTCAGCCAATTCGCGAGGCCGATGCATTCTGGTAGATCTACCATCGACCGTAATTTCACCAGAAAGAATTCCACCAGTGTGATGAGGGACTAACCCATTAATCAATTTCAAAAGTGAAGATTTGCCAGAACCAGTTTGGCCCATGATTAACAGCAATTCTCCTTCGGGAACCGAAAATGTTAACTCATTAAAAATAGTTTTCTGGGCTTGTGGATAGATGAGTGAAACTTGATTAAAAGAAATCAATGCGCCACCCCAATTTCATTTTTTATGCCACTCTCTTTGGGGGCGACAAAGAGCGGAGATATTGCCAATATGAATATTGCTGAAGTAGTCAAAGTACTCTGATTTTTGAAGAGAACCAGCAAAATCAAAGCAATTGAAGTAGCTAATACAAACCACTCCGCACGTTTCCAGATCTGTGGCCGGTAACGCGTGCGTTTTGTAGATTTACTGGCCACAAATAATCCAATTAAAAGTAAAGCTATTCCCAAAGCGAAAGCGATTGCTGCACCTTCAATTGCCGCTAGAAAGAGAGTTATCCCAATCGTAATTGCAACTATTGAACTCAATAAAATCTGCGAACCAAATCGGCGTCCAGTTGATGAATCGTGCAGACCATAACCTCGCGATTCCATGGCAGCGCCAAGATTAATTGCACGTTGCAGCGAATCCTCAAAAATTGGAACCGCAATTTTGCGAAACGAAATTCGCTGTTGATCTCCACGCAATCTTCGCGCCTGCTTAACTCTTTGGATTGAAGTTACAAAGTGCGGAATTAAAGTTGTAGAGATGATCAGTGCTACACCGGCTTGGTGCATCACTCCAGGAAGTGCACGTAATCCTTGCTTTGGATTTGCCAATGCACTTGCTGCTGCTATTGCGAGAATTAAGGTGAAGAAAGTTAATCCTTCTGTAGCCGTAATGCTCAGACGCTCAGATGTAACTGGCCCACCGATTCGGATTCCAGCCATCCAATCTGGGAGTGGGAGAGTCGGCAAAGTAAATAAAGTATTTCCGGGAATTGGTACCGAAAGAGTTACGCCAATAATCATTCGAATGACAAAAGCGATCAACCCAAGTCGAATTCCAATTGAAAAGGCTTTAGCCCAAGGTTGATCGCTCTTCTTCGAATAAACGACCATTGCAGCACTAATACATAAAAGTATTAATGCTGGCGTTCCAGGGGATTGGCTTGCAGAAAGTGCAAGACCAATACCCCAAGCCCACCAAGCAAATGGATGCAATGATCGTTGATTCATTAAGAATTACTTCAAGCCAGCGGGAGTTTTAATCGCTTTTTCGCTGCACTCTTTTTTAGGGAAAGCCGCAATTGAACAAATCATTCCGGATGCGTTAGTTCTAATCTTGGTGGCTTTATTCAATACATCAAAACCAGTAGCTTTCATTGGAAGTACAACACATTTGGTAAATGCTTTTGGAGCCCTCTCGCCTTTAGGGGCAATTACTTTTGGCCCAAACTCAACAACTAATGCGATTCGTTTTTTGCCAGCAACAGCAGCAGTTCCTCCGCAGACGCTTTCAAAAAACGA
>JBILFD010000013.1:0-10493 GCA_044351765.1 Candidatus Nanopelagicaceae bacterium
GACGACTCCTCTAGATTGGGAAGCTCAAGGCATGGAGCGAGGTGCACCATTTGCTAGCGCACATACTTTTTTCCAGACTGGACCTTTCAGGCCAAGAAATTTAGCTGCAGGGTTTGAAAATATTGTTTTTGCTGGATCTGGTACTCAACCGGGGGTTGGCGTACCTATGGTTTTAATCTCTGGAAGATTAGCGGCCGAACGGATACTTGGGAAAAATTAATGGATGAGCTAACAGCTGCTGGCATCCACCGCTCAGATTTACGTGAATCCTATGCAGAGTGCAAAAGACTCAACTCCCTTCATGGGAAAACTTATTATCTAGCGACTTTACTTCTTCCAAAAGCAAAACGTCCTTTTGTTCACGCTCTCTATGGATTTGCTCGGTATGCCGATGAGATCGTTGATGATCTGAATTCGACGCTTACTGAGGTAGAGAAAGCGGAAGCCTTACAACACTGGAGTGACCAGATATTAAAGGATTTAGTTGGCGGCAAAAGCTCAGATCTAATTGGAGCGGCGCTGATAGATACAGTTACTAGATTTGATATTCCATTAAAGTACTTTGAGGCATTTATACATTCCATGAAAATGGATCTATCGGTTACTGAATACAAAACTTATGAAGATTTGATGGAGTACGTTTATGGATCTGCAGCCGTAATTGGCCTGCAAATGGTTCCAATTCTTGGTCCCCTATCTCCAGAAGCATACGAATGTGCAGAAAAGCTCGGAATTGCATTTCAGTTAGCAAATTTTATTCGAGATGTGGGCGAAGATCTAGACAGAGGTCGGGTTTATCTTCCCCTGGATGAATTGGCGACATTTGGTGTGACGCGTGCGGATTTAGAGAAGAAGATTCTTACCCCAGAGATCATAAATGCGTTGAAATTCAATATTGAACGGGTTCGTAATTTACAACGCGAAGCTGCACCAGGTATTGCGATGTTAGAAAAAAGCAGTAGGGCATGTATCGAAGCCGCTAGTGAGTTGTACTGTGGAATAGTTGATGAAGTTGAAGCGATTGATTACCAGATTTTTAAAAAGCGAGCAAAAACATCTACCTGGCGCAGAATTAAAGTTGCTTTTCCAGCTTGGCTACGAGCGATTCGATCTCGCACTCTTTCCTAAATTTACCCAAAGAGATTGCACCGAAAGAATTAGTGCAAACCCAAAGAGGACATCTTCTGCTGGTGCTGAGAAAAATCGGATGCCGGTTATTACATCTGGGTCATACATGACGATGTTTCTAGATGTTAGCCACCAATTTGTAAGAAATTGGAACGGCAAAATAATTGCGTATGAGCTCCAAAATGCTGCTCTTTTAAGTAGCACGGTTTTTATCACAAATAAATCTAAGGTCACTGCAATCAATACCGCTAAAATAGAAATTTGGGTGTAAGTCATTTCTCATCACCAATGATCCAATGTTTCTTAACAGCACGCACCGCTTCGATGGTCATAATTGCTGCAAGTGGGATGATGATGAAAAATAAGTACTCCTCAAGTGGAATATTTAATGGTCCAAAGACTCCAATTATTTGTTCTTTATCAAAAAACCAATGTTTGTTTGCAATTGCATACGCATCCCAAATTAGAAAACACAACGCTACTGGAGCTATTGCCGTCATCGCTCTTCTAATTCGCCGTAATACGCGCACCTTTAAAGCAATTTCCAGCCAAAAAGATCCTGCAACGGTAAAGGCCAACATGGCCATATAGGAAAGTTGTTTCACATATAGGATTTTTGCAGATCACAATCGTTTACGCCACTGATAAGGTTTACAACACACGGGAGCCGTAAAGGCTGAGAGGGTGAAAATCTCACCGACCGTCGAACCAGTCCGGTAATGCGGATTGGAAGGAGGATAAATGTTTACCTTATTCACAGCTTGGGGATACGAAGTATCTATTCTGGAATTCACAGCTGCCATAGTTTCATTAATTGGTGTCTATCTTGGAACAACAGGCAAGCAGATAACTTGGCCTTGGTGGGTAGCAAGCTCTGCGTTATATGCAATCTGGTTCTATCAAGCAAAGTATTACGGAAGTTTTGCAACTCAATTTATTTTTATTGGATTCGGTATTTGGGGATGGTTTGGCTGGGGGAAAAACGGTGCGCGGCCTTCTGCAATGTCACTTCGAAGTAAATGGATATCTCTAGCGCTCTTTAGTGTCGTTTGGATCGCTTTTGCGCCGTACCTGAAATCTATTGGCGCTGTTTCAATTTGGAGTGACACTTTTGGATTATTAGGAAGTGCTGCTGCGCAAATATTGATGGTACGTCAGAAGTGGGAAAGTTGGCTTTTGTGGCTTGCCGTAGATTTAGTGCTAACAGTTCAATATGCCCGCGGTGGTTACTACTTCACCTCGTTGGTTTATGGAGTATTTACTGTGGTCGCAATCCTGGGCTTGCTGCGTTGGCTAAAAAGACATAAGCAATCTAGCGGAAATCAAAACATTGTTTAGTTTTCCAGATGATGAAGTTAAACCAATACTTGCGGAGATCTCAGAAATTTCCTCACTTAATGCAAGGCCAATTTTAATTGCGATAGATGGCCCTGCCGGTTCTGGCAAAACTTCCCTAGCAAATCAACTTGCCAGTAATCTGAAATCTGCAACGACGATTCACATGGATGATCTTTACAATGGTTGGGAGGATGCTCTCACTGCCACCCTCACCCGACATCTGGAAGAGTGGGTTCTCGATCCACTTACTCAGCATCAAAGCGTGAAGTATCAAAAATTTGATTGGATTAATAGTGAATATGGACCAACTGTCGAAGTTAGCGATGTCGAGCTTTTAATTTTAGAAGGTGTTGGTGCGGCGCAGGCAAGGATCCGCCAACAAGCAGATTTAACAATATGGATTGAAGTTGGAGCGCAAATAGGGCTAGCCAGGGTCTTAAATCGAGACGGTGCCCAAATTTTGCCCTATATGTTGAAATGGCAGGAGCGCGAAAGTGCGCATTTCATCAAGGATCAAACTAAAGAAAATTGTCAGATTTTTATTGACGGTAGCAATTCTCAAATTAAGTAGGGCAAGGCTCCAAAGTTAAATGGCTCTGGTTGTTTACACTCACGATGTGTCCGATTTGCGTGGTGAGTTAATAGATGGCCGGTACCAAATTGGAGCGGTAATCGCCAGCGGCGGAATGGCCACCGTTTACTCGGCCATTGATACCAGGCTAGATCGTCCTGTTGCGGTAAAAATCATGCACGCACATCTTGCTCAGGATGAAGATTTTGTGGCCCGATTTATCAGAGAAGCAAAAGCAGCCGCTGCAATTTCTCACCCAAATTTAATTTCAGTACACGATCAAGGTTGGAACACCGGTGGAGTACCGGCAGTCTTTTTAGTTATGGAACTTGTAAGTGGAAGCACCTTGCGCGATCTCATGAATCAAAAGGGTCGATTGGCTCCTGAAGAACTCCTTCCGATTTTGACTGAGGTTTTGAGTGCTCTTTCAGTGGCTCACAAAGCAGGGATTATTCATCGCGATTTAAAACCTGAAAATATTATGATCTCATCCGAAGGAAAAATTAAAGTTGGAGATTTTGGATTAGCAAGAGCAATGTCAGCAGGTCAGACTTTAACCGCCGATGCAAGTGTCTTACTAGGAACTGTTGCATATCTGGCTCCTGAGCAAGTTCAACGCGGAATTGCAGATGCACGAAGCGATGTCTATTCATTAGGTGTCGTTACTTTCGAAGCACTCACTGGCAAAAAACCTTATGAAGGTGAATCTCCAATTCATATTGCTTATCAGCATGTTAATGATCGGATTCCAGCTCCTTCTACTGTTGTAACAATGTTGCCGAAAGAGGTTGATGAGTTAGTAATCCGAGCAACAGCTCCGGATGCAGATTTAAGGCCGGCAAACGCCCAAGAGTTACTCGAACTAGTACGTCTGGCGCAAATTGCAATCGATCCATCCAACAGACAGCTTTCATTACCACTTGGCCTTCCTCCCATGCCTGCTCCAGTTAGCAAGACAGTTAGACCAAAAATCAAAAAGCCAAAAGAGGTTGCAAAGAAAGCCGATACGGTTCCGGTAGTTCAAAACAAGTATTCAGATACTGGTGAGATTCGTCGGCAAACATCAAAGCGAGTTAAACGCAATCGGATTATTGCAATTTTTCTGGCATTTGCATTTCTGCTAGGTGTCGGCACAACTTGGTATAACTTTTTTGGTCCTGGAGCTAAAGTATCGATTCCTTCAATTGTGGGAATGAAAAGTAGTCAAGCAAAAAATACGTTGACTCAAGTGAAATTAAAGTTGGAAATTACTAAAGAGATTTTCAGCGAAGAAATTGGCAAAGGTCGAGTTATTGAGATGAATCCATTGGCTGGCGAAAAGATTGCAGCAGAAGAATCCATTAAGGTAATAATCTCTAAAGGTCCGGAGCGATATCTGGTTCCTAAGCTTTCAGGCCTATCACTCCCCGATGCGAGTGCTCTACTTACCAAATCAAAACTTGTAATTGGAACAACTAATTATGTCTTTAATGAAAAAATTGCAAAAGACTTAGTAATTGGTTCCTCCCCTACGTCCGGAGAGATGATTAAAAAGAATTCGCAAGTAAATCTCTTGATTAGTAAGGGATCTGATTTGCTGGATGTCGGGGCATATGCCGGAAAAAGTTCTGAGCAAGCATTGACTGAATTAAATGAGGCTGGATTTAGTGTCACTGTTAAAGAGAAATTTAGTGAAACTGTTAAAGCCGGAAATGTAATCTCACGTGACCCACAGGAGTTAAAAATGGCACGTGGCGCAAAGATCACCTTGACCGTCTCAAAGGGGCCTGAGTTTGTCCTCATTCCTGCTGGATTATTAAAAACTGACCAACAGTCAGCAACCAAGAAATTAGAGGATGCTGGCTTTGTCGTTAAAGCAATCGTGCCAACTAAAAAGGTCGCCGGAAAGGTTCCAAAAGTGTTCCGGGTTACACCTGCGCAGGCAAGTAAGGCTAAACGCGGTTCCACCGTCTTAATTGAACTCAAATAATCGGGGCTAACCGCCTAGGCTTACCGTTATGTCCTCATCTAAAACATCTGGCATTGGCCCGCGCATAGGCGCACATGTACCCACATCTGGCGGCCTGGCTAAACGCGCCCTTGGATATGCCAAAACAATTGAGGCTGAAAGCATCCAAATCTTTGCCTCAAGTCCACGTGCATGGGCGATGCCAACTCCAGACCCAGCAGCGGATTTAGCTTTTCGTAATGGTGCCGCCGAAATGGATATCACGACCTATATTCATGCCTCATTTTTAATCAATCTTGGTTCCCCTACTGTCGCAACATATGAAAACTCATTAGCCGCTACAGAGTATTCATTAAAACGTGGCAGCGAACTTGGAGCACTTGGCGTGGTTATTCATACTGGTTCTGCGGTAAATGAAGATTATGTGGAAAAATCCTGGAAGCAGATTCATGATGGCATGATGCCAATTTTAGAAAATCTGCCTGATGATGGACCTTTTTTGTTGCTAGAACCAACAGCTGGACAAGGACAATCACTTGTCAAAAAGATTAATGAAGTCGAAAAGTATTTAATCGCACTTGAGTATCACCCTAAAGTTGGAATCTGTCTTGATACCTGCCATGTATTTGCTGCCGGACATGACATATCTAAAAAAGGTGGAATGAACGAAACTCTTGATCTGTTAATTTCTGTGGCAACAGCTGATCGAATTAAGTTGGTGCATGCAAATGACTCCATGGATGTTTGTGGAGCACTTAAAGACCGCCATCAATCTATTGGCCAAGGACATATCGGTACCGAGCCATTCCGTGAGTTGATGCATCATCCAGCAATGCGCGATGTTCCACTTATTCTTGAGACTCCAGGTGCAGAACCAGAACACGGTGCAGAGGTGCAAATATTAAAGAAGTTACGTCCCAAAAAATGAGTGACCGAAAAAGAATTTGGGCAGTAATCGGATTGATATCTGTCACTGCAGTCTGGGGTGCAGCGTTCGTACTAATGAAAGATGCGCTTGAGCGCCAACCCGTAAACGATTTCCTTGCCACAAGGTTTGCAATCGCTACCGTTATTTTGATTGCAATTAGACCTAAGGTTCTTAAAGAGATAAATTTAAAGATGTTAGGTATTGCTATTCCTCTTGGTGTACTCCTTAGTCTTGGCTTCATTACACAATCAACAGGTCTTACGCATTCGACTGCCGCAATAACTGGGTTTGTGACTGGTTTATATGTAATTTTTACACCGCTACTCAGTGCGGTTTTCTTGAAAAAGGTCGTAACTAAAATTGAATGGGTCGCAGTCTTGGTGGCAACCGTTGGACTAGGCCTACTTTCACTTCGTGGATGGGCAATTGGATTTGGCGAATTCCTGACATTGCTTTGTGCGCTCTTTTTCGCTCTTCACATCATCGGACTTGGAGAATGGTCATCCCGTTTTGCAACTTACCCTTTGACAGTTGTACAACTTGGTACAGTCACGATCGTTACTGGCATCACTGGATTTTCAAATGGCTATGTCGCTCCCCCAGATTCTGACGTTTGGAAGGCGATTCTAATAACGGCTTTATTTGCAACCTCTGCGGGTTTTTTGATTCAAACGTGGGCCCAATCCCACATGGACGCAACTTCAGTGGCGGTAATTCTCACCCTCGAAGTGGTTTTCGCGGCACTTGTCGCCGTGATTGCCGGTCAGGAAGTTCTTACGGCTCGAACTCTTGCTGGTGGAACTTTGATTGTTTTCGCAATGATTGCCATGCAGGTTAACCCGAAGTACTATCTTTCTAGGTTTACTCGTAAATAAATCGAAATAGGAGTACGTCCATGAAAAATAAGTTAACCAAGCTTGCTCGGGAGTACTGGACCGCTGAAGAGAGTCGGGATATCAAAGCAATTTTGTCCTTCTTCTCGGAAGATGCAAGATGGACCGGTCCGGATGGAGTAACACTTGTCGGACATGATCAAATTCGAACTTTCTATGAGAATAGCGCAGCCGCATATCCTGGATTGTCAGTAGAAGTAATGCGCTCGTATGGCGATAAGCACGAAGGAACAGTGGAATGGTGCGCTAAATTAACTGCACCTGATGGACGAGTATTAGATCTGAGCGGCGTAAATATCATGAAAAGAAAGAAAAATAAATTTACCCACCTAACTGCGTATTTTAATTTGGGCGCATTTTAATCTAAAGGGGATCAAATCGTGAGTGATAAAAGAACAGCGATCGTAACTGGTGGAGCATCCGGAATTGGTGCGGCATGTGTCCGACGATTTCTAAAGGATGGAATTTCTGTAGTAGCGCTAGATTTAAATGAAAGTTTATTGAAAAAAATGCAGAGCGATTTGAATAACCCCAACCTGCATATAGTCGCAGGAGACGTTTGTGATGAGACGGCTCGTGGCAAGGCAATTGAGTTAGCGGTAAGTAAAGGTGGTTCGCTAGATATCTTGGTAAACAATGCTGCGGTCTTTTTACTTTCTGGTATTGATGCTACTCGCGAGCAGTGGCAAAAGACTTTTGAGGTAAACCTTTTAGCCGGTGCCAATTTGGTGACTCAATCACTTAGCCAACTGCGTAAAAGTGCGAATCCAGCAATCGTAAATATCGCAAGCATCTCGGCACATCGCGCCCAAACTGGTCGCTGGACATACAACGCGATGAAAGGTGCACTTCTTGAATTAACAAAATGCCAAGCGCTGGATCTTTCCAAAGATCGTATCCGGGTTAACTCGGTAAGTCCCGGTTGGATTTGGACTGAGACTCTTGATGAAGCCGCTGGAAATGATCGCAAAAAATGGGAACCTGTCTGGGGGCTTTACTCCATGATGAATCGTTGCGGTGAGCCGGATGAAGTTGCTGCCGCTGTGGCCTGGCTAGCCAGCCCTGATGCAAGTTTTGTGACCGGAGCAGATCTCGCAGTAGATGGTGGTTACTTAGCATTGAGTCCAGAAGCCACAGATACCCTCGATTTACAGAGAGGTTAAACCAATGAAATGCATAGATTCGCATATGCATCTGTGGGATTTAAATGTAGGTACTTACCCATGGCTAACTGATCCAGAAGATCGAGAAGCAGCTTTTGGTAACTTAAAAAATTTAGCAGTTGATTACTTATTGCCTGAATATCGAAAAGATACTGCAGCTATCGAACTTGCCGGCTTGGTCCATGTTGAAGCTGCGTGGGATCCAACTAACCCCGTTGGCGAAAGCAAATGGTTAGCAAAAACTCTGGCCGGTTTTGAAACCCCTTATGCAATTGTCGCAGGTGGAAATTTACTGAAAGCCGATTTTCCAGAATTATTAGCGGCGCATCGTGATGCCAGTGATCGAGTCGTTGGCGTAAGACAGATCCTCAATTATCACGTTGACCCCGAGTACACCTTCACTGATTCGCCGGAAATTATGCACGATAAGACATGGCGTAATAACTTTGCCCACCTTGGTGACCAAGGGATGATCTTTGATCTGCAAATTTTCCCTGATCAATCTGCAGGGGCAGCAGGCTTAGCGCAAGAGTTTCCACAAACCAAGATGGTAATTAACCATTTCATTATGCCGCTTAAATGGGATCGTGCCGGAATCACTGAGTGGAAAATGGAGTTAGCCAAGTTGGCCGCACATGAAAATATTGCGATCAAATTAAGTGGTCTATATATGTATCACCGTAACTGGCCAAATGATGCGATGGATACCTTGATTGACACTGCACTGGAACTGTTTACTCCAAATCGAGTTATGTGGGGAAGTAATTTTCCAGTTGATCGTCAATTTGTTTCATTGGAAAAATTGGCATCTAACTTTGAAACCAGCCTGGCTCGTCACGCTTTGACTACTCGAGAAGCTGTGATGTGGAAAACCGCAAACAGTTGGTACGGCTTAGGCGCTCATTAACTTTGCTTAGTTACTGGCTTTAAGCTGCTTTCGAACCATTTTAAAGAGATATCCAACCAAGATTGCACTCACCATAAAACCTAAAATTGCAAGAGTTAAAAATGGTGAGATCAAGGCCTGCGCAACTATTGGTATAGCGATTTGGGGTAACTGGTCAGCTGAATTTCCACCGATGCTGCCACCAGCCGCGGATCCAATTAAGAAGATCAAAATAGAAATAGCAGCAAAAACCGCACTTTGAATTCCGGCAAATTTCAATCCATTATGTAAGTTGCTGGCAAATCTCCAGTAAAGAACAGAAAACAAAATAAAACCTATCCATAAGTTAAATACAAGCCAGGTAAATCCGTTCTTAATTTGCTTTAAATCAACTTCAGATGTCGGACTAGTAAGAGCAATTGGAGCAATATCCTTTATTTGGCCTTCCGCTAGTGACAAAAGTGGGGCAACTTTAGAAAAAGCTTTCAAGGCCATCGAAGCGATTGGACGGATGTCAATTGATCCAGATTCAGCGTCGCCATCTACATAAAAATCATATGCTTTTTGGGTAATTACAACTACCTCATCTTCAAAAGCCTTGGTTCCCATAGCATCAGAAAGCGCTACTCTGATTTCTTTCGCCTTAGCTTCAAAAAGTAAAGCTTGTATTCCTTCTGAATCTTTTGAAATATTCTCAATTAATTTATTGGCAGCAGCATCTCGGAACTCACTCTTTGCCAAAAGTGCGTTGGCGATTTTCGGTGCTGGATTCGATTTACCTACTGAAAGATAGACACCACTAACGATCGGCAGAAAAATCAAAATCACAGTGCTTAAAACTGCAAATGTAATTGCTGGGCCACGTCTAGCAGTAAGGAAGAGGGGATTTGTCATTGGTGAAGAGTATGCAGATACTCACTTGTGGGCAAGGATATTAAAGCGCGCCTTCGTGTTTTAATAGCCATTCTTTCTTGGGTATTCCATAACCATAATTCCCGAGCGCGCCGCCGGTTTTAACAATTCGATGACAGGGCACAATCGGCGCAACTGCATTGCGGCCGCATGCCGTACCCGCTGCCCGAACGGCCGCTGGCGATCCTGAACGCTGGGCTAAATCTGCATACGAGATTACTTTTCCACTTTTAATTTTCCGCATCGCTTTCCACGCCGCTTGTGAAAACTGAGATCCTGGCTGACGGACCTCTATTGCATTTAAGGCATCTAATTCACCATCAAAGTAGGCGTTAATTAAATCTGCGATTTTGCCAACTGCTTTACTGTTCTTGATTTCTCTCTCTTGGTCGTCACTTGATAATTTCAATGACAACTCTTCTACAGTAGTAAATCCAGCGGCTAAAACTAGATCACTATCTGCAATCCAGAGCAAAGAACCAATTGGTGTCTTGATAGAGGCAGTTGAAAGCACTGCAAAAGGCTAGCGATCACGCAGCATTTCGGCAACGAGAAAAGCCAGCTCAAGTGATTGAGTGTGGTTCAAACGTGGGTCGCAAGCAGTCTCATATCGAGAGGAAAGATCATCATGTGAGATTTGCTCTCCCCCGCCGACGCACTCAGTGACATCATCACCGGTTAACTCAATATGGATTCCACCTGGATGAGTTCCTAGTTTTTTATGGA
>JBILFD010000158.1:0-2823 GCA_044351765.1 Candidatus Nanopelagicaceae bacterium
TTGCTCAAATATTTCAGCGGTCAGTTGTTCATAAGAGGTGAGCATGGCCCACTTGCCTTGACCTTTTGATTTTGTAATATCTAAAGTCGTAATGCGCCTATGAACGGCACCACCGTATAAAGCGTTTACTGGCTCCATTTTTTCTCCCCTCAAGGCCGCATGGGTCCCTGGGTCAGTTTTGAAGGTAACGGGTGCAATCCTCTCACTTTGGCCACGAGTTGGCACCCGGCCAAAAACCCCGCCTCAAATCAGCACCATATATATAGGGACAGTAGGCTGTATTTATGAGCGCTTCAGCAGACGCCGGCCAAACGCCGATTGTGCCGATCCCGCCGAGCCCACCGATTCCTCCAGTTACCTCGCCTGCTCAATTACGGATTGGCCTTGCTCAAGTAAATCCAACTTTGGGTGCGATTGATGAAAATTGTGAATTGATCTTGAAGTACGTAAAACATGGTGCCCAAGGCGGAGCACATTTAGTTGTTTTCCCAGAGATGGTTGTTACTGGGTATCCGGTGGAAGACCTGGCACTTCGATCAGCTTTTAGATTAGCTAGCCGAAATGCGGTTGCTCAATTGGCAACTCAATTATCGCTTTCTGGTTTGGGAGAGATCGTTGTAGTAGTTGGTTATTTAGATCAGATTGATGGCGCACTTGATCGCTTAGGTACTCCAGTTGGAGCGCCGCAAAATGCGCTCGCCGTAATTTATCGAAATCAAGTTGTTGCAACTTACGCAAAACGCCATCTTCCAAATTACGGCGTATTTGATGAGTTTAGAAATTTCATCCCTGGTTCAAAATCTTTAGTTGTGCGGGTACATGGAATAGATCTTGCTTTTGCAATTTGTGAAGATATTTGGCAAGACGGTGGATTAATGCCAGAAATCGCAGCACGTACTCCAGGTGCATTAATTGTTATAAATGGCAGTCCATATGAAAAAGAAAAAGATGATGTGCGTTTAAATTTAATTTCCCGAAGGGCGCGTGAAATTGGCGCACCAGTCGCATATGTAAATCTGGTTGGTGGACAAGATGAATTAGTTTTTGATGGAGATAGCGTTGTTGTGAATCAACGTGGTGAAACGATGGCGAGAGCGCCCCAATTTTCTGAGGGCTTAATGCTGATAGATATGGAAGCAAAAACACATTCCGCTGTCCCGGATGTGGTTATCAGTGAAGAGATTCTTGCGGCCTATTCACCAAAGCCAGCAGGTATCTCACCTCCATTAGACCGTGAAGCTGAAATCTGGGGCGCATTAGTTACCGGCTTGCGCGATTACGTTGAAAAAGGAAGATTCAAATCGGTAATTCTTGGAGTTTCAGGTGGAATAGATTCTGCTCTTGTAACTGCAATCGCAGTTGATGCAATTGGCGCAGACCGCGTTCACGGAGTAGCCCTCCCAAGTAAATACTCATCTGATCATTCACTTGGTGATGCGGAAGAGTTAGCAAAAAATACTGGAATTCATTTCAGAGTCGTACCAATACAAACCATGGTGGATAGTTATTTGGATTTATTGCACTTCACTGGAGTTGCTGAAGAAAATCTACAAGCACGGGTGCGCGGCACAACTTTGATGGGTATTTCAAATCAAGAAGGACATTTAGTTCTAGCCACAGGCAACAAGAGCGAACTCGCAGTTGGTTACTCCACAATTTATGGAGACGCTGTCGGGGGATATGCACCGATCAAAGATCTTTGGAAAGCTTTAGTTTGGGAGTTGGCGCGATGGAGAAATAAAGTCGCAATTACTAATGGGCAAACTCCGCCGATTCCAATTAGTTCTATTGAGAAAGAACCAAGCGCAGAATTACGCCCTGACCAAAAAGATACCGATTCACTCGGGGATTACTTAACTCTTGACCTAATTTTAAATCGATATGTCACCCAAGATCAGAGTGCTCAAGAGATAATCGCGGCTGGATTTGATCCGGCAGTAGTAAACCGCGTGGTCGGATTAGTCGATGCTGCCGAATACAAACGTCGCCAATATCCACCCGGCACCAAGATCAGCACCCGAGCATTTGGTAAAGATCGACGTTTGCCGATTATCTCGGCCTGGGGCAGGCAAGCTAAATAGCCTCTAAATAGCCCCTGAATAGCCCAAATAGGCAGCTTTATGCAGGATTTTTGTTAACACAGCCGAAACGCACACGAGGCAGGATTAAGGGATGAGCCAATCAAGCAATAGCCCAGAAACACAAAATGCGCGCCAAAAAGAGTTTGTTCTTCGAACACTTGAAGAGCGCGGAATTCGTTTTGTCAGACTTTGGTTTACCGATGTTCTCGGGTTCCTAAAATCTGTTGCAGTTGCTCCAGCTGAATTAGAAAATGCATTTGATGAAGGAATTGGTTTTGATGGTTCAGCAATTCAAGGATTTGCGCGTGGTCAAGAATCTGACATGTTGGTTATGCCAGATCCAAGTACTTTTACAATTTTGCCTTGGCGCACTGAAGCACCGGGTGCGGCTCGCATGTTTTGCGACATCATCATGCCTGATGGGGCACCGTCACCTGCGGATCCTCGTAATGTATTGAAGAGAACGTTAAATCGAGCAGCAAAGATGGGTTACAGCTTTTATACACACCCAGAGATTGAGTTTTTCCTATTTAAAGAAGAACCTAAAAAAGGTGAAACACCTCAACCTGTTGATTCTGCTGGCTATTTTGATCACACGCCAAGTGTTGTTGGAAATGATTTCAGACGCCAAGCAATTACAGTTCTTGAAGCAATGGGAATTAGTGTCGAGTTCAGTCATCATGAGGGTGCACCCGGACAGCAAGAAATAGATTTGCGTTATGCAGATGCATTAAGCACTGCC
>JBILFD010000160.1:0-2812 GCA_044351765.1 Candidatus Nanopelagicaceae bacterium
CGCAGCTGGTTTTGCGGGGTTAGAAAGCGGGCCCAAGATATTAAAAATCGTTGGCCGGCCAAGTTCTTTTCTAACCGGAGCGGCAAAACGCATTGCGCTGTGAAATTTAGGTGCGAAAGCAAATGCAATACCGATTTCGTTAAATATTTTTGCAACCGCTACTCCATCTAAATCAATTTTAATATTAAGCGCTTCTAATAAATCTGCAGATCCAGATTTGGATGAAGCCGCGCGATTTCCATGTTTCATAATTTTTGCACCAGAGGCGGCGCAAACAATTGCAGAAGCGGTCGAGATATTTATGGTATGAAATCCATCGCCACCAGTTCCGACAACATCAACTGCGCGCTCGGTTATCTCAAGAGGCGCCGCATGTTCGTACATAACTTCAATAAATGCACCGACTTCAGATGCAGTTGCGCCTTTATCGGCGTGTGCAATTAAGAATTCTTTAATTTGATCCGGTTCGGTGTTTCCACTTAAAATCTCGCGCATTGCAAAAGTTGCGAGAGATTTTTCTAATTCAACACCGGAGTTCAAAGCGCTGATGACAGCGGGCCAAGAAGTGTTGGTCATCTAAAGAAATTTACGCAGTAACAGGAATCGGACGCAATAACTTAGCGACCTGATTTGCAGTCTCTAGTGGCTCAATCGGATGTAACAAAGTTCCATCAGCTTTTGACCAGTTGGCCAACCATGCATCTGTTGGGCGCCCGATAATCACCAAAGTCGGCGGGCAGTTAAAAATCTCATCCTTGACCTGTCGGGCAATTCCCATGCCGCCCTCAGGAACCGCTTCGCCGTCCAAAATCAAAAGGTCTGCGGCGTTGCCCTCATCCAGATAGCTGCGCAGCGCTGGGCCGGTAGCGAACTCTTTGACCGTTATGGCCGCTAGATCACTCGCCGGAGTAGGAGAAATGGCCAAAGTGATGGCTCGACGGACAGAGGAATCGTCGCTGTAGATGATTACGGTCTGGGACACAGTCTTACTCTACCCGAGTGATCAGCCTCACCCGTCGATAGTGCCAGCCCTAAGGCGAAATTAGGTATTTACTCCCCATTTTCCGGAATAATCCCCCATGTGAACACGCTCTCTGAAAAGGACCAACACACGGCTGAAACTCGCCCCAATTTAGTTGCGGTCGGAACAATCGTTTGGCTCTCAAGTGAGTTGATGTTCTTCGCCGCTCTTTTCGCAATGTACTTCACTGTGCGTCAAGTTTCTGGTCCGATTACTTGGCTGGAATCAACTGAACGTTTAAATATTCCTTTCTCTTCTTTGAACACAACTGTTTTGGTTTTGTCTTCAGTAACTTGTCAGCTCGGAGTTTTTGCAGCCGAGCGTTTCCAACATCGTCGCACCGGTTCGGTTTTGCAATTTACTAAATGGGGAATGCGCGAGTGGTTCGCGCTCACATTTTTAATGGGCGCCTTCTTCATCGGCGGCCAAGTTTACGAATATGCACACCTTGCTATTGAAGGTATTACTTTAAGTGGAAGTGCATATGGTTCAGTCTTTTACATCACCACTGGTTTCCACGGAATGCACGTAACCGGCGGGCTAATCGCCTTCCTCTTTGTTTTGATCCGCGCAAGTTACGCCAAAAAATATGGCCATGATCAAGCCACAACTGCAATTGTTGTTTCTTACTACTGGCACTTCGTCGATGTTGTATGGATCGCGCTCTTTGCGTCGATCTATCTGATTAAGTAGGGATGACTGTGAAAAAACTTTCGCGCTTACGTCGTCGAAGAGTCACCGCGCCAGCTCTCTTGCTCTTAGCTTTGATCGTTGTCGGTAACGCTTACGCCTTTATTGGTGCAACTGTGACTACACCAGGTGCAACTGCAAGTAATGCTCGTACAACGATGATTGAAGAAGGCCGCGAGATTTTCCTAAAAGGTTGTTCTTCATGTCACGGATTAAACGCCGACGGAGCTGGAATTGCACCAGCACTTGTAGGCGTTGGTGCTGCATCTGTTGATTTCCAAGTTGGAACTGGCCGCATGCCAATGGCCGATATGAGTCAACAAGCAATGCGCAAAACACCGTTTTATAACGAAGCAGAAACTGCCGCACTTGCCGAATATGTTGCATCCCTTGCACCAGGGCCCGCGATTCCAGGATCTGAAATGTTGATGTACGAACGCGATGGAAACGTTGCCGAAGGTGGCGAACTTTTCCGTACAAATTGTGCAATGTGCCATAACGCTGCCGGTCAAGGTGGTGCGCTAACTAAAGGTAAGTATGCGCCAACTGTGATGGGCGTTTCTGCGAAACATATTTATGAAGCGATGATTACTGGTCCGCAAGCAATGCCAGTTTTTGGTGAGAAAGCAATCACTCCAGAAGAAAAACTTTCAATCATTAAGTGGATCAAATACACCGAAAGCGAAAAAGCTGTAGGCGGTGCATCTTTAGGAAAAGTTGGCCCAGTTACTGAAGGTCTGGTTGCCTGGGTTCTAGGTATTGGTTTGTTGATTGGTATCGCAGTATGGCTAACCACGAAATCTCGTTAAATAAAAAGCAGACAGGGGTTTGGAATTGAGTAACAAGGAGCTTGAGCCGCTAAGCGATCCAGGCTTGCCTACACACGCTCATCGCAAAGCAGATCATGATGAGGCTGCGGCAAACCGGGCCGAGCGACAAGTAGCGATTCTATTTTTGTTATCAGCATTAGGAACAGTTCTTTTCATCTACTCCTACATCTTTATTGAAAAAACCATTTACATATTTGTTCCAATCATGGGAAATCAAAATGCACAACAACTTTTCCTAGGTTTGGGATTTGCAATGGCTTTGTTTTTTATT
>JBILFD010000159.1:0-2812 GCA_044351765.1 Candidatus Nanopelagicaceae bacterium
AGCTAGGAAACGAAGGAAGTTAACGCGCTTGCTTCCATCTCGCGTAGTTCGACCTTTTCTAGCTCCGTGGCGAGATCAAATCATTCTTCCATTAGAAAATTTGCGAGATTTAGTTTTGCGTCGTACCGATAGTGCTCCTACTTCAGTAATTACAGAACCTATAAATGATGACGCAGATTTAATGGACTCTGAAAGCAAACCCAAGTCACTAGGAGTCTTGATCAGACCTCTTCCAATTCTTTTGATCTCCTTGACATTAATTTCACTAATTGCAGGAAGAAATCGATTGGGAGAGATTTCTGGTGGAACCCTTCTAAATATGCCTACAGGGGCCACCGAACTAATGAGAATTTACAGTGACTCTTGGCATGCAGTGGCACTTGGTACTAACACTCCGGCAATGCCAATTCTACCGCTGCTATCTCTTTTATCGATTTTTACTTTTGGAAATGTATCCCTACTCGTAACAATCCTATTTTTATTTGGCCCAGTTTTGGCAGCGGCAACTTTCTTTGCTTTTCTACGTGATCGAGATTTATCACAAGGTAATTCTGCATTAGGCGCATTACTTTATGCCTTAAATCCATTAGTGATTACTTCTATTTCATCAGGTCGAATTGGCACCTTACTTTTTATAATCTTTTTGCCGGTGTGTGCACTTGTTGGGAAGCAGGCACATGCGCCGGAAAATTTAAGCTGGAGAAAAATCACAGTTTTAAGTGGGCTCTTCGCATTATTAGTTTCACTCAGTCCACCCTCTTTTTTAATTGGCGTGGGTTCAATGGTTTACATTGTTTTCAATTCAAAGTGGCGCTCACTAGTTTTCTATCAACGGATTCAGAAATTTGGGGTTATAACTGCGGCGACCATCGGGGCTCTTGCACCTTGGTCCACAAATGCACTCCTGCATCCAACGAAGTGGCTCATGGAGAGTGGCATTAGTAGCGATGTAGGTCAACCTTGGCAAGCATTGATTGGTAACCCCGGAGGCGTTGGATCTCCACCAATATTTATTTTGGGCATAGTTGCTTTAATCGGCCTGATTGCACTTCGTTCCACGCATGCTGTGCTTCTGGGTGCGCTTACCCTTATTTCAACTAGTTTTGCTGCAATTCTTATGGCGTTAGCTATTCATGCAAATGGAGATTCGCTTCATGCAAGAGTTTGGCCGGGGGCTTCGCTTGCACTAGCTAATTTCTTCGGCTTAATTGCACTAGCTACCATGCTGAATGGCTTGGTCCACAGATTGCAAAATTCAAATTTCGGATACCGGCATATCTCCACTGCAATTCTTTCAACAGTTGCAATCTATTCCACAGTTGCACTTTCAATCTGGTGGGTTTTACCCGGAGCTGACAGTCCAACACGTTCTGGAAATTTACAGATTATTCCTCCATTTGTTGCAGCAGCTACCGCAGGAGAAGAAAGATCTCGGACTTTGATTTTACAAAGCCAACAAAGTGATCTAGGTACAAGCGTTTCGTACGCATTGTTGCGAGAGCGCGATCTCGTTTTTGGAGAATTGGATTTAATGTATAAGGAAGACCCAGTCATTTCGAAAATTGTTTCAGAAATTGTTGACGGTGCAGGAGAATACCCAAGTGAGCAGTTAGCAAATTATGGTGTCAGATATGTTTTCTTAAATGAGCCGGTTGACAAAGAAGTTGCACGCAAAATTGATGGTGTCGGAGGATTGGTTCGTTTGTCGGCAACCAAAGACGGTGTGCTTTGGAAAATAGCGGGAAACTCTGCTCGAGTGAAATTGATTAGTGAAGATGCAGAACCAATGGCACTTCCTTCAAATCGAATTTCAGCCAATTTTAAGATTCCAAATTCTGGCGAAATTTTACTTGCAGAGCGCTTTAGTTCCGGTTGGCGACTAATCGTGGACGGCCAATTTGTAAAACCAGAAATAACCGCAGAAGGATTAACAAAGTTTAAAGTTGAAACTCCAGGAGATGCACTTTTGATTCATGATGGAACTCTGCAAAGAGCCGGAATCTCCCTACAGCTGATGACAATCGGACTTATTGTATTTTTCGCATTGCCTCGCGGAAGAAAGAGATCACAGATTTCAGATGTCGAGTTGGCCAGATGATAAAACTCCAAGAGATAAGGATTAATCGCGTTCAAGCTATTGCGATTTCAGCAATTTTCATTGTATTTCTCTCACAGATTTTTTCAGCAAAACCTGAGATTAGAAAATACAGTGAAAATATTTCGCCAACGATCTGTCCGTCTGAACCTACAGGCGTCAACTCTGTTGTCTATTTATCTGCCAAGAAACGAGGAGTAGCAACAATACAAAAGGGTGAAAGAAAGTTTAAAACTCAAAAAACTTCTTCAATCAGTTTGGGGAGTAAAGCAAAAGAAGTAGAGGGCTTAGGTGCAAGTCCGCTTTTAGTCGCTGTCAAACCACAAAACTGGATGGCTCTTAGTCAATGTACTCCTGCCATTAGTGAAAAATGGTTCCTAGGTGGCATGTCAACCATCTCTAGTATTGGATATTTTCAATTTGTAAATCCAAATCAAAGTAAAGCGGTAATAGATTTAGAGATTTGGAGTGAAGACGGAAAAGAAAGTAATCAAAGTTTAGTTATTTCGTCACAAAGCACACGAAAAGTTCAACTGAATTCACTTGTTACAAATAAAAAGTTTTTGGCGTTTCATCTAACTGCTAGAGCAGGAAGATTCTCCGCCGTATTGTTTGATGAACGTAAAAAAGGTCTCGAAAAGCTTGGGGGAGATTTTGTTACTCCAAATGCAACCCCAGATAAGAAAGTATTTATCACTTCAGTATTTGGAAAGATTA
>JBILFD010000162.1:0-2786 GCA_044351765.1 Candidatus Nanopelagicaceae bacterium
CATGTTGTAAACATCGATGACATTTCGATTGGCATCTAGATAGAAAACTTTGTTTACAACAGTTTCAATTAGATCAACATCGTGACTGATCACTACTAATCCACCAGAGTACTTCGCCAAAAATTCCCGTAACCAATTGATCGAATCAGCATCCAAGTGGTTTGTGGGTTCATCAAGCAAAAGTGTTTCTGCACCACTGAAAAGGATTCTTGCTAACTCAACTCTTCTACGTTGACCACCACTTAGTGCGCCAATGTTTTGATCAAACAATCGCTCGGGAATTCCTAAGTTTGTTGCGATTGCTTCTGCCTCTGCAGTTGCTGAATATCCACCAGCGGCGTTGAATTCGCTATCGGCTCTTGAATACTTCGCTAGTACCGCTTCTAACTCTTCACCTTCAGTATTGGCCATCGCTTCTTCTGCTTGGCGCATTCGCTCAACGATCAAATCTAAACCGCGTACCGATAAAATTCGATCCAGTACAGATCCCGCTTCATCACCTGTTCGTGGATCTTGTGGAAGATAACCGATTGTTCCACTTCGATTTACTTGGCCACCAGCCGGTAATGTTTGACCTGCCAAAACTTTTGCTAATGTGCTTTTACCTGCACCATTTCTGCCAACAAAGCCAATTCGATCACCACTATTGATTCGTACTGTAACTCCAGAAACCAAAAGTCGAGCACCAGCGCGCAGCTCTAAACTTGAAGTGGAAATCACATGAGAGATCATCTCACGGCACGGATGAGAGATTTTCCCAATCTCTGGTTACAATTCAATGATCAACGGCATAAGTGGCATAAGTGGGCTACACGGAACAGGAAACAAAAATATGTTAAAAACTCGAGGATATGCGGCTTCTACTGCAGGGGCTCAACTTGCACCCTTTGATTTCGAAAGACGCGATCCAAGAGCAGAAGATGTGGTAGTTGAGATCACCCATGCAGGCATCTGTCATTCAGATATCCATCAGGTTCGCGAAGAATGGGGATCCTCTTTATTTCCGATGGTTCCAGGACATGAAATCGTTGGAAAAGTTATAGCGGTTGGTACCAACGTTTCTAAATTCGCAGTTGGTGCAGTTGTTGGAGTGGGCGTATTTGTTGATTCTTGCCGTAAATGTGAAAACTGCTTAGCCGGAGTTGAGCAATACTGTTTAGAAGGTATGACTGGTACTTACAATGGTTTAGAACGTGATGGAGTAACAGTTGCGCAAGGCGGATATTCGAAAGTAATCGTCGTCGCAGAAGATTATGTTGTAAATATTCCAGGAAATTTAGAACTTGCAAACGTAGCGCCACTTTTGTGTGCTGGCATTACCCTTTATTCGCCATTACGTCATTGGAAAGCCGGACCTGGTAAGAAAGTTGCAATTCTTGGCTTAGGTGGATTAGGTCACATGGGTGTCAAGTATGCAAAAGCTATGGGTGCGGAAGTAACTGTCTTCTCTCACTCCCCTGAAAAACGCGACGATGCTTTGAGCATGGGCGCAACTCATTTTGTGGCTAAAGCTGGCCCGGAAGATTTTAAGAAATTAGCCAAAACTTTTGATTTGATTTTGAATACAGTCTCGGTTGATTTAAATCTTGAAGATTATTTAGGGATGCTTAAGTTAGATGGAACACTAGTTTTAATCGGTCTACCTGGAGCTCCATATAGCGTTCCAGCAGGGGTATTGCTCGGTCAACGTCGACGCCTAGCCGGATCGATGATTGGTGGAGTACGCGAGTTGCAAGAGATGTTGAATTTCTCCGGTGAACATAACATTACAAGTGATGTCGAAGTAATCGACCCTGCATATATCAATACTGCCTGGGATCGGACTGTTAAGTCAGATGTGAAATATCGATTTGTAATTGATGTTTCAAAAATCTAGCGAACAGTAGAGATAAAGGCGGCCAGCAATGGAGCTACCGCAAGAGCTGGAAGCAAATCACCCACTGCGATAATTTTGAAGTTCAACAATCGCATACCTATCCCTATTAATAACATTCCTCCGACGCTAGTCATGGCTGAGATTTGATAATCAGACAAAACTGAACCGAGTGCAAAACCGACACCACTCCAAGCACCTTGATAGACAAGAACTGAGAGCGCAGAAGCTCCAACCCCCCAACCAAGTGCCGCAGCAAAAGCAATTGCCGCGAATCCATCCATAACGCTTTTAAGAATCAATAAAGAATTACCTTCACCTAAGCCATCGCTAATACTTCCCAGAATTGCCATAGGACCAACGCAGAAAATTAATGAAGCGCTAACAAAGCCGGCGACAAAATTTCCATCGCCTTCTTTGTCTTTCGTGAATTTCTTCTCTAGGTATGTACCTAATCCATTTAGACGATCCTCAATCCGCAAGGCTGATCCAATTAATCCCCCGATCAGCAGAGAACCTAAGACAACCAATATCGGCCATCCTTCACCAACGGCGTTTTCGAAATCTGGGTTCCACATTGCTGCAGCCGCGCCTGCCGCTGCGAGGAAAGAGACTAATCCAAGCGCATCAGTAACTAATGTTCGAGTTCTATTTGGGATCCGACTACCAATAAGAGTTCCAAGGGCCGTTCCAAGCAAAATCGCTACAACATTTATCAATGTTCCAATCATAAGAATTTAATCACAGAGATTGCTCCGATAAACAGACAGTAAAACGCGAATGGGTAAAGCGTGTGATGCTTAAACCACTTAACTAGAATTTTTACTGAAATGTAAGTGCCTAAAGCGGCAACAATCGAACCTACGATGACAGGTCCGAGAATGTGGCTTATTTCTGGATTGAATAGATCTGG
>JBILFD010000014.1:0-10323 GCA_044351765.1 Candidatus Nanopelagicaceae bacterium
TTTTAATGTAATTTTTCTAGATCCGCCTTATGAATTTTCAAATGAAGATATTGAAAATATATTGACTGCTTTGGCATCCTCTTCTTTATTAGCTCCGGCAGCGATTGTGGCGGTAGAACGCCCATCAAGAAATTCTCCTTTTGCTTGGCCAGCGGGATTTACCGCTTCCAAAGAGCGTAAATATGGCGAAGCACTGGTCTACTTCGCTAGCGTGTCCCTATGAAGCGCGTAGTTTGCCCCGGCTCCTTTGATCCGATCACACATGGACATTTGGACATCATTGGACGAGCAAGTGAAATCTACGACGAAGTTGTGATTGCAGTTTTGGTCAATAGAGAGAAAAGCTCACTATTCACTGTCGCCGAACGCATTGAGATGATCAATGAAACGGTAAAGGGATTTAACAACGTGACTGTGGATTCTTGGAGTGGGTTGCTAGTGGATTACTGTCGGGCAAATTCCATCTCGGCAATAGTTAAAGGCTTGCGTGCGGTGAGTGATTTTGATTATGAATTACAGATGGCTCAGATGAACCAAGAGCTAGCCGGTGTCGAAACTCTCTTTATGGCTACCCGTCCCCAGTACTCATTTTTGTCATCGTCACTTGTTAAAGAGATTGCAACTTATGGTGGAGATGTATCAGCACATCTTCCAAAGACGGTTTTGGATTTGATGCAAACACGATTAGCAAAAATTAAGAGTAGTTCTAATAATGACCACAATGAAGATGGAAAGGCAGGTCGCTAATGGACTCACTCGATCGACTACAAAATGCCATAACTATGGTTGAAGAAGCTCGCGCAGTTCCTTTAAGTGCATCTTGCGTTGTACATCGCGGCGAGTTATTGGGGATTCTTGATGAAGTCCGTGGATCACTTCCAACAGACCTAGAAGCTGCGCAACAAGTCTTGCTAGATCGAGATTCATTAATTGAACAAGGTCGCGAAAGTGCCGAAAAGCTAGTGGAGATGGCGCGAGAAGAAGTTGCTCAAATGATTGCGCAAACACAAATTGTTATCGAGGCTAGGGCTGAAGCAGAACGTGTTTTACACGAAGCGCACACTGCAGCCGATGAGAAGAGTCAAGAAGTAGATGCATATATTGATTCCAGACTTGCCACTCTTGAAGTAATCCTGACTAAAACTATGGATGCAATTGCAAAGGGCCGCGAGCGAATCGCTGGCGCAAGTGAGAATGACGTACTTTCTCAATTAGCTGAATCTTAAAGAGCAACTGCGGAGAAATTAAATGATTACACCTAACCCAAGATTTATTCTCAGTTTAAGTGAGTTGAAACGCCATCCTGGTGAAAAGATTGACGTGGATTTACTTTTTCCATTAAATGAGCGAATCGGCATCGACATTATTGGCGTCGAAGTTGGTTCAGAGTTTTCAATATTGGGAAGAGTTGAGGCGGTATCGACCGGCGCGCTCTTAACTGTTGAGATAGAGGCAGATGCAACAGGGGAATGCGTTAGATGTTTAGACCCAATTCGCTTGGAGATTTTTGCGACAGTTCAGGAGCTTTTCCACTTTGAGCCACCGGCAGATTTGGAAGAGGATGATGACCTGCCACTTTTAGTGACGGATGATCAGATCGATATCTTGGCTCCAATCGTTGATGCGATTTGCCTGGATTTACCTTTGGCTCCGCATTGCTCGGAGAGTTGCCTTGGTCTCTGCCCAGAGTGCGGAGAGCGGTTAACAGATGGCGCCCATACCCACGAGGCGATCGACCCCCGCTGGAGCGCACTCGGAAATCTGCTCGATTTCCCGAAAAAGGAGTAGTTAGGGGATACTTTCCCCCTGACTTACGGACTGGCTCCGGAGGGCCAGAAGTAAGTTCGATCTAGATCTTTATCTTTTAGAGGAGTTGGCAATGCCAGTACCAAAGCGGAAGTTATCAAGGGCCCGCACTCGCATGCGTCGCAGTCAATGGTTTACCACTGCTGCAAACACAGTTGAATGCGAACAATGTCGCCAACCTCGTTTGCAACACATTGCATGTTCAACATGTGGCACTTATCGGGACCGCAACGTCCTTAACGTCTAATGCTCTCCCAGCTTTGCGCAAAAATCGGCGCAAACATTGATTTAGAGTTACTTGAAGTTGCATTAACGCACCGTTCCTTTGCATATGAAGCAGGCGGTTTGCCAACAAATGAAAGACTTGAATTTCTTGGCGATAGCGTCTTGGGTTTAATTGTTACTGATGAACTTTACAAACGGTTCCCTGATTTGCCGGAAAGTCGGTTGAGTCCACTTAGATCTGGAATTGTTAACACTAAAGCGCTCGCCGATGTGGCACGTAATCTAGAACTCGGAAAATATATTCGACTTGGCAAAGGTGAAGAAGTAACAGCTGGACGCGACAAAGCATCGATTCTGGCCGACACACTCGAAGCATTAATTGGTGCGGTTTATTTGTCAGAAGGATTTACAAAAGCCGAGCAGATAATTTTGATGTTGTTAAATCCGGCAATTGATGAAGCAATAAATAAGGGTGCAGGCCTAGATGGAAAGACTGCACTTCAAGAGTTGGTTGCAGCGCGAGGCAAGAACGCCCCGGAATATTCAATCACCGAATCCGGACCTGATCACGATAAGAGTTTTATTGCCCAGGTTTTAATTTCTGGGAAAGTGACTGGTGAAGGCCATGGAAAGAGCAAGCGGGAAGCGGAGCAGATCGCAGCAACAAAAGCTTACGAATCTTTATTAAGTGTGAGCGAATAAATTAAATAATGCCAGAGTTGCCAGAAGTTGAGACAGTTAGAAGCGGTTTAGAAAAATGGGTACTTGGATGGAAGATTTCCAAAGTAGATGTCTTGCATTCGCGGGCAGTAAGAAATAACACGGCATATGATTTAAGAAAAGTTTTGCCAGGGCGAAAAATTGTAAAAGTTGATCGCCGTGGGAAATATATGTGGTTACTTCTAGATAATGATCAAGCATTAATTATTCACTTGGGTATGAGTGGTCAAGTTTTGTTACCAAGCAGTAAGGAAGCACCTCATAGACATTTAAGAATTAGGTTGTCAATCTCTGAAATTGATAAAGAGATTCATTTTGTGGATCAACGCACTTTTGGTCACGTTACTTTAGATGACCTAGAAGATGGAATTCCAAAGAGTGTTAAGAAGGTTGCCCCAGACGTTTTTGAACCTGAGTACCAGCAAAAGGTTGTGGTTGAAAAGATCAGAAAAAGTAACTCTGAGATTAAAAAATTACTGCTTGACCAAGGAGTCATGAGTGGCGTCGGAAATATCTATGCCGATGAAGCATTGTGGAGAGCTAAAGTCCATCCGCAGCGGATCGGAAAAGATTTAACGTCAGCCCAAATTGTGAAGATAATTGATAAATGCAAAGAGGTTATGAACCAGGCGATAGCAGCTGGTGGAACTTCATTTGATGATTTGTACGTAAACGTAAATGGCGAAAGTGGGTACTTCGATCGCTCCCTGGCCGCGTATGGTCAAACCGGCGCCCCTTGCGCCCGGCCAAAATGCCGTGGATTGATCACTAAAGCCAGATTTATGGGCAGATACAGCCATTTCTGCACTAACTGTCAACCAAAATCAGGCTAGATGCTCCAGATCCAATGGTTAGATCTGGGCTAAGGGTAGGTTTGCCCCTGCGCAAGCAGAGTTTATTGAGCATGGGGCAGAACAAGACAGAACAAGACAGAACAAGGGGGGTCAGCAGATGTATTTGAAAAGCCTGACCTTGAAAGGGTTTAAATCCTTCGCCTCTGCCACAACTTTGCAATTTGAGCCTGGCATTACCTGCGTAGTCGGCCCAAATGGTTCGGGTAAGTCCAACATTATTGATGCGCTCACATGGGTTATGGGTGAGCAAGGCGCAAAAAGTTTGCGCGGCGGAAAAATGGAAGATGTTATTTTCGCAGGCACCACAGGTCGCGCTCCTCTTGGTCGTGCAGAAGTTGCCGTAACAATTGATAACACTGATGGCGCATTACCAATTGATTTTACTGAAGTGACAATTTCAAGAATTCTTTTTAGAAACGGCACAAGTGAATATCAAATCAATGGTGAGAGTTCGCGGTTATTAGATATTCAAGAATTATTAAGCGATAGCGGAATCGGCCGAGAAATGCACGTGATTGTTGGACAAGGCCAGCTAGACACAATTTTGTCTGCAAACCCAGAAGAGCGTCGCGCATTCATCGAGGAAGCGGCTGGAATTCTTAAGCACAGAAAACGTAAAGAGAAAGCACTTCGTAAATTAGATGCAATGCAGCAAAACTTTACGAGAATCCAAGATTTGTTAGCGGAATTGAGAAGGCAACTAAAACCACTCGGTCGTCAGGCTGAAGTAGCAAAACGGGCAGCAACTATTCAGGCTGATGTACGGGACGCGAAATTACGCGTGCTTGCCGATGATTTACTAACTTTGCGATCAACACTTTCAGCAGATGTAGAAGATGAAACAGTTTTGCGTAGCCGCCGAGGCGAAGTTGAAAGTGAATTGGATAGAACTAGAAAGCGCGAACAAGAATTAGAAGAGATATCACTCCGTGAAGCTCCAATTTTGGTTAGGTCCCAAGAGAATTTTTATCGACTAAACAGTTTGCGCGAACGTTTTCGTGGAACAGCAAATTTAGCAACAGAGCGAGCACGGTTCCTGTCTGACTCTGAAGAGATCCGGGCATCAGGCATTGATCCAGATGCAATGGATTTGGAAGCAAAACAACTTCGCGCTGAAGAAGGAAAAATTCGCGATGGGATGTTGTTGCAAAAAGGCGCTTTAGAAAAAGCTTCACTAGAACTACAACATGCAGAAATGGCTTTATCGGCACAAGAAAGTGAATTAGCCTCAGCTTTGCGACAAGCGGCAGATGCACGCGAAGGAAGTGCAAGACGTGAAGGTAGAGTAAATTCACTTCGCTCAAGAATTCAAGCTGGCGAAGCGGAAATTGAGCGATTAACTCGTAACCGAGATGAAGCTTTAAGCCGCGTGAGTTCTGCGCAACGTGATTTCGCAACGCGTGAATCAGAAATTGCTGGACTTGATGCTGGTGAAGCGCATCTAGATAGCGCATATCAAGAAGCGAAAAAAGTCTCAGACCAAGTACTCGCGAATTTAGAAAAAGCGCGAGATAACGAGCGCAGTAGCGAGAGATCAAGATCTTCGGTCGAAGCTCGCATTGAGGCACTTAAATTAAGTATTAATTCAAGAGATGGCGGCGCTGCACTCCTTAGTTCTTCAACAGAGGTAAACGCTCTTGGTTCCGTAGCTTCATTAATTGAAATTTCACCTGGTTGGGAGAGTGCAATAACTGCTGCACTCGGCTCACTTTCGGATGCAGTTGTTGTTGGACGCTTATCTGATGCTATCGATGCGCTCACTTTACTTAAACGCGAACAAGGTGGACGTGCTGAGATATTAGTTATGGGTTCAGTAGATAGTAATTTGAGTCAGCCTGAAATTTCGCTTCCTAGTGGCGCTTACCGTGCGATTGACTTGATAAAAAGTGAACGCTTAGTTCGTTCGTTATCTCATGTACTTGCAAATACAGTGGTTGTTGAAAATCTACAGGTGGCACACGGGCTATTACAAAGTAATTCAGAATTACGTGTGGTCACTCGTGATGGTGACATTCTCGGTCGCGACTTAGTGGTTGGCGGATCGAAGAGTGAGTCGAGTCTGATTGAACTTCGTGCTGTTATTGACGAGAGCGAAAAATCTCTTAGGGAACTTACGCACAATGGTGAAAGACTTCGTTTTGAAATAAGCGCCTTAGAGACACAGTCCGCAGCAGCACGTGAAAATCTTGAAAAGTGCATTGCTCAATTGAATGAATCAGATGCGCATATGGCAGCACTTGCCGAACAGATGGGCTTAGCAAATCAAAATGTTCGCGCTGCATCGGCAGAAGCCGAAAGATTAGCCACGGCAATAACTGAAGCCCAAAAAGCATTGGAAGAGCACCGCAGTCAATTGACTCAGCTTGAAAATGAACCAGTTGAGCAGATTCACTTCGCGGAACCAGATACTGCTGCAATTGAAACCAAGCGTGAAGCTGTGGCAATTGCACGAAGTGTTGAAATGGAATCTCGTTTAGCTCTTCGCACAAGTGAAGAAAGAGCCACATCTACTGCTTCTCGGGCAGAGCAACTTGAAAAATCAGCACAGGCTGAACGTGACTCAAAAGTCACAGCGATTGCTCGTCGTGAAAGTCGTGCCAAGGGAGCAATCACGGCACAAGCGATAGCCGAAACTGCTTATGAAGCATTAATTCAAATTGAAGTTTCAATTACTAAGGCCATGAATGAGCGCACTGAATTAGAGAATGAAAGAGTTTCACGTGAGGGTGAATTGCTAGCAGCAAGAGCTAGAAATCGTGAACTAACATCTGAGATGGAAGCGCTGACCGATAGTGTGCATCGAGATGAAATTGCTAGAGCTGAGCAAAAGTTACGTATTGAACAGTTAGAGGAAAAAGTTTACGAAGAGTTTGCAATCGATGCGCAAACCCACTTGGCTGAATATGGACCTGAGCGCGAAGTACCAACATTTGTCCTCGATGATGAGGGTCAAGTTATTTCAACTGAAATGATCCCGTACCGTCGAGATCAACAAGAAAAGCGCTTAGCGGCAGCAGAAAGATCTTTGGCGGTTTTAGGAAAGATTAATCCACTCGCTCTCGAAGAGTTCACCGCTCTAGAAGAACGATCAAAATATTTGACTGATCAATTAGAAGATTTGAAAGCAACCAGACGTGATTTACTAGAAATTGTTCGTGAAGTTGATGAGCGAGTAGAAATCATATTCCGCGAAGCTTATGAAGAGACGGCACGACAATTTGCTTTGATTTTCCCAAGATTATTCCCTGGTGGCGAAGGCCGCTTGTTGCTAACTAATCCTGAAGATTTGTTAACTACAGGAATTGAAGTTGAAGCAAGACCTCCTGGAAAAAGAGTCAAGCGACTTTCATTACTTTCTGGAGGAGAACGTTCGTTAACCGCAGTTGCACTGCTCGTTGCCATCTTCAAAGCCCGTCCTAGTCCGTTTTATGTTTTGGATGAGGTTGAAGCCGCACTGGATGACACAAACTTAGGAAGATTGCTTGGAGTTCTCGCTGAACTTCGCGCATCTTCACAATTAATTATTGTCACTCACCAGAAGCGCACAATGGAGATCGCAGATTCACTTTATGGAGTTTCGATGCGTGGTGATGGCGTCACTCAAGTAATTTCACAGCGGATTCGTGAAATCGAGAACGCTTAAATTATGGCTCTGTTTTCTGGGATTACATCCTTAATATCAAAGTTGCGCCGTGAACCAGGTGTAAATGCAGATGTTGATTGGAATGAGATTGAAAGCCAACTAATTCAAAGTGACCTTGGACCAAAATTAAGTTCTGAGATAGTCGAATTGTTGAAGAAGAATTCCAAGGTATCCCTGGAAGAGGGCTTTCTTGAATTATTAGGCAATGAAAGAGATAGAAATTTAGTTAGAAATCAAAGCCCAAATGTAATTTTGATTGTTGGTGTCAATGGCGTTGGTAAAACAACGACAGTTGGAAAGTTGGCACATTACTTAGTTGCGACTGGAAATAAAGTAGTTATAGGTGCGGCAGATACATTTCGTGCAGCCGCGACTGGCCAAGTAAGTACCTGGGCCGTTAATGCCGGAGCAACATTAGTTTCAGGCAAAGATGGCGCAGATCCAGCAGCAATAGCCTTTGATGCAGTGGCCAAAGGTTTTGAAATTGGTGCTGATTTTGTTTTGATTGATACCGCAGGACGTTTGCACACCAAGGCGGGATTAATGGATGAGTTATCTAAAATCCGCCGGGTTATCGAAAAACGCACTCCCGTTGGCGAGGTTTTATTAGTTATTGATGGGACTACCGGACAAAATGGGCTAGCCCAGGCGAAGATTTTTGGCGATGCTGTAGGACTCTCTGGGGTGGTTGTGACCAAGTTGGATGGCTCTGCGAAAGGCGGGATAGCTTTCGCCATCGAGCGTGAACTTGGGGCTCCGATCAAATTTGTGGGCACGGGCGAGGGGATTTCCGACCTGCAACCCTTTGAGCCTGCGGCTTACGTTGCAGCGCTCATAAGCAATTAGTTGTCGGGTTAACCTGCCCGTAACACAACCGCCCATTTTGTGATCTTTTGGAAACCTTTACTGCTCATATCCCGAAACACTGCAATCAGATACTTCGTTTACTCAACGGCGAGTGCCAACTCCGAGGCTCAATTCGGATTCTCATTTAATCCCACCTGAACGTGAGGAAAAATTATGACTGAAGTAGTTTTAAATACTGGTGATACAGCTTGGATGCTCACTAGTACCGCGTTGGTTCTACTAATGACTCCAGGTTTGGCACTTTTTTATGGCGGAATGGTCCGTGCTAAAGGCGTGCTGAATATGATGATGATGTCTTTTGTTTCAATGGGCATCGTCGCAGTGCTTTGGGTTGTCTATGGATACTCAATGACATTTGGAAAAGATTTAGGAAATGGATTACTTGGTGATCCAACTGAATTTATTGGATTAAAGGGATTGATTGCCCCGGATTCTTTGTTTGGAACAATTCCAACCACTGTCTTCATCGCTTTCCAAGCGATGTTCGCAGTAATTACAGTAGCCCTCATCTCTGGTGCAATCGCCGATCGAGCAAAGTTTGGCGCATGGGTGGTCTTTGTAATTGTTTGGTCAACATTGGTTTACTTCCCGGTAGCGCACTGGGTGTTTGACTTTGATAGCGGAGATAACGATCCAGGGGGATGGATTGCAAATCAGCTTGGTGCAATTGACTTCGCAGGTGGAACCGCAGTTCATATCAATGCTGGTATCGCAGGCCTTGCCGCTGTACTTGTAATTGGCAAACGTGCTGGCTTTGGTCGCGAACCATTTAAACCACACAACCTAACTTTGGTAATGGTCGGTGCCGGATTACTTTGGTTCGGATGGTTTGGATTTAACGCTGGTTCTGCTGTTGCATCTAATGCAGCTGCAGGCATAACTTTCCTAAATACATTTGTTGCAACAGGTGCAGCAATGTTGGCTTGGCTAACTGTAGAAAAGATTCGTGATGGCCATGCAACAAGTTTGGGCGCAGCATCAGGTGTAGTAGCTGGCTTAGTAGCAATCACGCCTGCATGTTCTTCAGTAGATCCATTGGGTGCAATCGCTGTTGGTGCGATTTCAAGTGTGCTTTGCTCCCTTGCCGTTGGATTGAAGTACAAACTCGGATATGACGACTCACTAGATGTTGTTGGCGTTCACTTAGTTGGCGGACTTTCCGGTTCGCTTCTTGTTGGTGTATTTGCAACAGCAGCAGCTCCAGCTGGTGTCGATGGCCTTCTTTATGGAGGAGGCAGTGGGCAATTAGTTAAGCAAGCAATTGCTTCTGGTGCAGTACTTGCTTACTCATTCATTGTCACTTTAATTATCGCGAAATTAATTGATGTAACTATGGGATTCCGAGTTTCTCAAGAAGCGGAAATCACTGGCATTGATCTAGCGGTACATGCTGAATCTGCATATGAAATCGGAAATGTTGGCTCATCAAGAGGAGGGTCCTTCTAATGGCAAATATGAATCTAATAACTGCAATCATCAAGCCGTTCAAATTAGATGATGTAAAAAATGCGCTTCAAGCCCATGGCATAAAAGGGATGACAGTCTCTGAAGCCAGTGGTTTTGGCCGTCAACGTGGTCACACTGAGGTTTATCGCGGTGCTGAGTACACAGTCGAGTTAGTACCAAAGGTCCGTCTTGAAGTACTAGTCAGCAGTAGCGATAACGAAGCCGTCATCGATGTAATCGTTAAAGCCGCATCATCAGGTTCGATTGGCGACGGGAAAGTTTGGTCGGTTCCTGTAGAGCAGGTAGTTCGAGTACGAACCGGCGAGAAGGGTGTAGACGCTCTCTAGTAATTAATGAGAGTCTAGCCAGATGGGCACACGCGAGCGTAGAGGACGCTCATATTCAGCTGATGCCCATCTGGCTTCTCTTTTTGGTGAAGCACTTTTACTACTTCCAATTGTCCCAAGTCGAGATTCTTTAGCACTTGCCGCAGTTGGTGGATATGGCCGTGGAGAGTTATCACCTGGCTCAGATTTAGATTTACTCTTTTTGCATAATGGAAATATTCCTGAAGCAGATTTAACTAAAGTAGTTGAAAAAATCCTTTACCCTCTTTGGGATAGCGGTTATTCAGTAGATCATTCTGTACGCACCAGAAGTGAAGTTAAAGAAATTGCAGATACCGATGGACGTGTTGCTCTCGGCTTGTTAGATATTCGCCGGGTAGCAGGAAATCGTGATTTAGTGGATACGGTTGAAACT
>JBILFD010000163.1:0-2759 GCA_044351765.1 Candidatus Nanopelagicaceae bacterium
CCCTGAAAGTTAGTAACCCGCACAACAGTTATTTATCTTGGATCGATTTTAGAGCCACAGATTTAGGTGAAGACCCAGCTGCTGTGATTTTAGAACGAGCAAAAATTGCGGTTAATAGTGGCTTAGCATTTGGTGAACCTGGCAAAGGATTTGTTCGATTAAATTTTGGAACTTCACCTGAAATTTTACAAAGTGCATTTTCCGGAATTAAATCTCTCCTCTAGCCATGATTTATGACGTGATTGTTGTTGGCGGTGGCCACAACGGACTTATCTCAGCTTCATATCTAGCTAAAGCTGGAAAATCAGTACTGCTACTGGAGGGCTCTGATCATCTTGGAGGCGCTTCAATTAGTTATCAAGCATTCCCAGAGCATGACGTTCGGTTGTCTAGATACTCATATTTAGTTTCCCTACTCCCAGATAAAATAGTTAAAGATTTGGGGATCAAATTCATCACAAAATCCAGAGAGATTTCTTCCTACACACCAGATTTTCGCGGTGGAGAAGATTGCGGATTACTTGTTGAGCGAAATGTTGGAAAACTTTCCGAGAACTCCTTCAGCAAACTTACTGGATCAGGTAATGAGTTTTTAGCCTGGAAAAAGTTTTACAGTGAAGTCGAATCTATTGCCAAAATAATTGCCCCAACTTTGCTAGAACCACTTCCATCGGTAAAAAACCTAAAAAGCAAATTGGGAAATGATCGTCTATGGAATGAGATTTGTGAACAACCTATTGGTCAGGTTGTAAGGGAACGCTTCTCAGATGATCTGGTACGAGGTGTAGTACTTACAGATGCGCTGATTGGAACTTTTACATCTGTTGATGACCTGCAAGCAAATATCTGCTTCCTGTACCACCTCATCGGAAATGGAACAGGAGAGTGGAAAGTTCCAGTCGGAGGCATGGGCGCACTTGCCGAGGAACTTGAAAGAGTTGCGATCTCATCCGGTGTAAAGATAATTAAAAATATAAAAATCGATCAGGTACTTCCAGACGCAAACGGAGTTGAGCTAGAAGGTTCAACTGGTGGCAATTTCGCAGGACGGGATTTAATTTGGGCCGCCTCACCCACTGCACTTGCCTCAGCCCTTGGAAGTAAGCAGCCGAAGTTGCGCGATGGTTCTCAGATCAAGATGAATATGTTGCTGAAGAAATTACCAGAGTTAAAATCTGGAGTCGATACCAAGTTAGCATTTGCTGGAACTTTTCATATCAATGAAAGATTGAGTGATCTAGAGAAAGCGTTTAACACTGCTAAGCAAAATTTATTACCTGAAGTCATTCCGGCCGAAGTTTACTGTCATTCAATTACAGATCCATCAATTGTCGGAAAAACTGGATTGCACACATTAACTTTATTTGCACTCCATACCCCTGCTGCAATTTTTGAAAATGAAAGAGTTGAAAATACTGATTTGGTAATTCAAAGAATCTTGAGTGGGTTTAATCAATACCTTGTAGAGCCAATAGAAACCGATTTAGCGGAAAACTCAGATGGAAGTAAGTGTATTGAGGTAAAGACTCCGCTTGATTTAGAAGAAGAGGTTTTGCTACCGCGCGGAAATATTTTCCATGCCGATTTAACAATGCCATTTGCAACTGATGAAAGTTTGGATGGTGAATGGGGAGCGCAAAGTGGCACTTCACATATTTATCTCGGTGGGGCAGGTGCCCAACGAGGCGGCGGGGTAAGTGGAATTCCAGCGCACAATGCGGCGATGGCCCTACTTTCGAAGAGTTAATCTCCTCAGATAGGCTCACCCAATGAGCAAATATCACCCAGAGACAGAGGCCATCATGGGTGGCCGTCCAGATCGCACTCCGGGTAAGGCGGTAAATGGCGGGATACAGCTCTCCTCGACTTTTTATGTAGGCGGCGAAAACAATTACGGACGTTACAACAACGAAACTTGGCAGGATCTTGAGAGCGTTCTCGGAAAATTAGAAAACGGGCAAGCATTAATTTACGCCTCTGGACTTGCAGCAGTTACCGCAGTTTTAGATTTGATTCCCGGCGGTGGAAAATTTGTGATCCCAACCGCTTCGTATTTGGGAACAGGTGCATTGATTGCAGAGTTAGAAAAAAAGGGTCGGATAAAACCAATCTGGGTTGATATTACAAAAACAGATGAAGTTATCGCTGCACTAGATGGTGCCCAAATGCTTTACTTCGAATCACCAACAAATCCACTACTGGATGTGGCAGAAGTTCAAAAATTTATTGATGCTGCACATTCTCGTAAGATTCTGGTTGCTGTTGACAACACTTTTGCAACGCCACTAAATCAAAAGCCTTTAGATATGGGCGCAGATGTTGTTATACATT
The DNA here is from genome assembly GCA_044351765.1 of Candidatus Nanopelagicaceae bacterium. Taxonomy (GTDB): domain Bacteria; phylum Actinomycetota; class Actinomycetes; order Nanopelagicales; family Nanopelagicaceae; genus UBA3012. The sequence goes on from JBILFD010000163.1 coordinate 2,332, forward strand.
CACTTACAAAAGCATTATCAGGGCACAGTGACATTTTGCTTGGCGCAGCAATCACAAAATCTGCTGACCTTTATGAAAAATTATTAGTGCATCGTAAATTTCACGGATCTATTGCTGGCCCATTTGAAGCATGGCTGGCACTTCGTGGTGTGCGCACTTTTCCAATGCGACTGCGTCAATCAAGTGAAAGCGCAGCCATTTTGGTTGACCGATTAAAGAATGATCCGGCTATTTCACGGGTGAGGTATCCAGGTTTTGGATTTATGATTTCAATTGAATTTCATGGCGGTGCGCAAGCTGCCGATAAAGCGTTAGCGGCTGCGAAAATTTGGAGTAATGCGACAAGTCTTGGGGGAGTTGAATCTCTTTGGGAGCGACGCCGGTTGCACCCAGAAGAGCCCGATACTGTTCCAGAAAGTTTGATTCGC
>JBILFD010000015.1:0-10280 GCA_044351765.1 Candidatus Nanopelagicaceae bacterium
TGCTGGATTTGCAGATGCAACACATGTAAGCGGGGGAGTTGTGGCTTGGGTCAAGCAGATTGATCCATCGCTACCTGAATACTAGAAGTTAGATTTTTAGCGAGCGCTTTAAGAAATCTAATTCTAGGTGCATCAAGTTTTCAGCAACCACTTCTTGTGAAGTCATATGAGTAACTCCAGTTAGTGGCAAAACTTCATGGGCTTTGCCAGCGGCAAGTAATGCACTTGATAAGTGAAGTGAATTTGCCACCAAAACATTGTCATCTGCTAGACCATGAATAATCATTACTGGAACCGATAACTTATCTGCATCAGGCAAGAGCGAAGATTGTTCATAATTTTTGTGATCGGCAACCGCTCCTAAGAAACGTTCAGTGTAATAAGTATCGTAAAATCTAAAATCGGTAACTGGGGCGCCGATGATTGCGCATTTAAAAATATCCGGACGACGAAGAGCGGCAAGACCTGCTAGATACCCACCAAATGACCAGCCACGGATTCCAACTTTCTCTGGATCGATTAAACCTGGGCGAAGTTGAAATAGAGCAGTTACTGCATCTGCTTGATCTGCGAGGGGTGCAGCAGAGAGGTCATCAAGAACAGCTTTTTCCCATTCAGGTCCACGATTTGGAGTACCGCGACCATCTGTTATCAGAACTGCAAAACCTAAATTTGCAATCCACTGCGCTTCAGCAAATGCATTTTTAGCTTTGATATTTCGCAAGTGGCTTGGTCCACCATATGGGTCTACTAATAGCGGAAGATTTTTGTGTGGAAATTTACTTTGGTTCTGCGGCAATAAGAGTGCAGATCGAAGTTCGCGTTCGCCAAGATTTAACAATTCAGGTTTTGCATCTACTTCAGGCTTTTGCGCGAAAGATTCAATTTCGATTCGCATTCCATCGCGAATAACTTCTACTTTTGCGCCGTAATAATCTAACGAGCGAGACAAAAGCAACAAGGTATCTGCGGCTGCTTTGGCCATGTGCACGCCATCGCCTTTAGATATCTCTTCTAACTCTCCACCCCACCCGTACCAATAAACATGGAGCGAAGTTGGTTCAAATGTTCCCTCGAAAGTAATTCCATTTCGGTCAATGTGCACAATTCGATCAACTTGCAACCCTTCTGGTGTAACTGGATTTCCATCGACTGCAAGATGACGCGTTGTTGTTGAATCAAAAGTTGTAATTAACTGTCCAGCAGGACCCCATTGCGGAGATCCTGATACGAGTGTGATCCAAGCGGGGTCGCGCATTTCTGCAATTACTGATGAAGTTCCATCGCTTAAATTTATTGCGCGAATATGAGCATGCCGTTGCGCACGATCAATAGTCATGAGCAGCGGTGGTTTATTAACAGCGCCAGAATTTACAGAGACTAAATACTCGTGCTCTTTGTCCCACTTAATTTCTTTACTACTTTGACTTTCAAGGTGGTAAGCAAAAAGTGATGCAACAACATTTGGAGTTCCAACTTTTGGGTAGCGAACAGATCTTGGTTCATTTTCTGGATTTGCTGGATCACTAATCCAAATTTTTTCGACACCGCTTTCGTCAAATCTTTCAACTAATAGGTATTTACTATCTGAGCTCCACCAAAACCCATGCATTCGATCCATCTCTTCACTTGCCACAAATTCTGCTTGCCCGTAGTAGACATCTGCTTTTTCTGGAGTGAAAATTGCACGATCATTTACTCCATCGCTCACGCGCATTTCACCAGAAGGGTTGATGTATCCAACCGCACTACCATCGGGTGCAAATTGTGGATCAATGACGGGCTCTTGCGCGGGCCATTGCAAAACTTTTCCATCTGCTAAATTTGCAACGTATAGATTTCCAGACAATGTGAATGCAATTTTTTTAAGATTTGTATCGCTTGAATAATTGGTGATTCCAGCAGCAGCTTCGCGCGCACGTTCGCGTCTGGCTTGCTCTTCTACTGAGATTTTCTCATCGCCACTTTTAAGCAGATCAAGCGGATTCACAATCTCGCGGGTGCCTTTACTGTTCAGCTCTAATTCAAAAAGCCGACCAGTGCGGTCCGTCCCAGAACCACTTCTTACATAGACAACCCGCTGGCCATCAGGGGAGATGCTGAAATTTCGAGGGGCACCGAGGGAAAAACGCAACGTGCGGGCGCTGTGGCGCGGAAATGGGAGTTCACTCATAGGAATCGACCGTACCCTTTCCTTTATGTCTTTGGCACCTTCAGCCAGTAAATCAACAGGCGCGCGTCTGTTGCTGGTTCACGCACACCCAGATGACGAGAGTATTAACAACGGCGCAACGATGGCAAAGTACATCGCCGAAGGGGTGCAGGTCGCGTTAGTTACTTGTACTCGGGGAGAAGAAGGGGAAGTTCTGGTTCCGGAGTTTGCGAATTTAGCTAGTGATAAAGATGATCAACTTGGTCCACATCGCGAAATCGAATTACGAAATGCTCTCGCCGCATTATCTGGAAATAACCAAATGGAACATTATTTTTTGGGAGCACCGGATAAAAAATATCGAGATAGCGGAATGATGGGAATGCCACAAAACGAGCGACCAGATGTTTTTTGGAGCGCTTCGCTAGATAATGCCGCCGCGCATCTCGTGGAAATCATTAGAAGTTTTAAACCTCAAGTTCTTATAACCTATGACGACTTCGGTGGCTATGGCCATCCAGATCACATACAAGCACATCGAGTTTCGATGAGAGCAGCAGAGTTAGCCTCTGACGCGAATTATGGAACATCTACTGCTTGGAATATCTCTAAAATTTATTGGAACACCATTCCAAAATCAGTTGTACAGATTGGAATGGATGCTTTGAAAGATTCCGCTTCAGATTTTTTTGGCGCAGAATCAATCGATGATATTCCATTTGCAAAACCAGATGAGCTCGTAACAACTGTTGTTGATGCGACAGAGTTTGTTTCACATAAAATGGAAGCGATGAGAGCGCACGCAACACAGATTGCAGTAGATGGACCTTTTTTTGCACTTTCAAATATGTTAGGTATGCAAGTTTTTGGTGTTGAGTACTACACATTAGCTAAAGGAACGATTAGCGAGCCATTTGACACAGACGGTCGCGAAACTGATCTCTTTTCAGGCATATCAATATGAAATTTTTATTCGGAATACTTATCGGGGGATTAACAGGAATCTTGGCGGTACTAATTCACGCTTGGGGATTCCCATTGGGAATATTGATTGCGGTGATTGGATCTTACGTAGTTACTTATTTGCTAGGTCAATATTTTGGAAGTCGAATCGCAAAAATCGGCTTTACTATCGGCTGGATAGCAATCATTTTGCGAGCATCACTATTTGGAAACTCGGATGAATTGCTCGTTTCGAATAATTCATCAGGAAATCTGCTCTTAACGCTAGGATTTCTGATAATCCTAATTGGAATTGGAGCACGTGTTTGAAATTTCCTGATCGAAAAATTCAGATCGCGATCATCTCAGTTGGGTCTCTATCTCTAATTTGGCTAGCTGCATGGTTCGCAGTTGGTTCCGGAATTCCGAGCGGAGTAAGCGTTTCGGGAATTGATATTGGTGGAAAGACAAAAGTAGAAGCAATAACTGATTTAAATTCTCAGATGAGTAAAAAAGTTAAGAGCAAAATAAACTTAACAGCAAAAACTGCAAGTATTTCGATCTCACCTAAAAAAGCTGGAATTTCGGTGGACTTAGAAGCAACCATTGAAAAAGCGCCCGAGCGTACGTTAAATCCAATTAATTTATTTTCGCTTTTAACTTCTAAAACAGATCTGACCCCGACCTTAAAGATAGATAAAATTAAATTCATAAAAGCACTTCGTCCTTTAGAGATCAGAACTACAAAAAGTCCACGGGATGCGACAATTACATTTAGAGAATTAGAGCCCCGAGTTGTAAGTTCACTTTCTGGAACTGAAATAGATCGAAAAAAAGCGATCAAGGCAGTTAAAAAATATTGGCTGAAGAAAAATGTTATCGAATTGCCGATGAAAAAAGTTAAACCAAAAGCATCAGCTAAAGATGCAACAGCTCTATTGGAATTTGCTCGACAAGCGGTTAGTGAGCCATTAACCATAAATGTTTCAGCACAACCATTAGTTGTGACTCCCACTGAGATTGCTGACTCCTTGGCATTCCGGACATCTCCAGGGAAATCGGGAAAACTGGCACCAATTTGGGTGAAGGAAAATTTCACGCAACAAGTTGGTTCCCGTTGGAATAAATTTGTAAGAGAACCAATAAATGCATCTTTTGTTATGGTGGATGGAAGCCCACGAGTACAACCATCAATGGATGGAAGTGATGTTCCTGATGCAAAGTTAAACGAAGCGGTTATCCCAGCTCTTGCCAAAGTAGGAGCGTTGCGCGTTGCTTCAGTAGTTCCTGAATTAGTAAAAGCAAAGGTAACGACAGAGATGGCTGGCGGATTAGGAATTAAAGATGTGATTGGAACTTTCACAACTAACTATCCCTATGCCGAATACCGCTTGATAAATATACATAGAGCCGCACAGTGGATGGATGGAACAATTGTGCAGCCTGGGGAGATATTTAGTTATAACAAAGCTGTAGGTGAACGGACTGAAGCCAGAGGCTTTGTACCTGGAATCATGATTGATAACGGGGTTTTCAAGAAAGATCTTGGTGGTGGTGTTTCGCAAGTGGCAACCACACTTTGGAATGCTGCATGGTTTAGCGGTTTAGAACTTGTCCAACATAAACCTCATAGTTTTTATATTTCTCGCTATCCGGCTGGACGGGAATCAACTGTTGCCTGGCCAAATGTAGACGTAAAATTTAAGAATAATTCGGGCCACCCCGTCTTTGTTGATACCTCATTTACAAAATCTTCGGTAACAGTTTCGATCTATGGGACAAAATTTGTAGAGGTAGAAACTGAAAGTGGACCAAGAACTAATTTTGTTAAACACGAAACTTATGAGGAAGATTCGATCGATTGTATTTTTCAAGAAGGGGTAGATGGATTTTCGATTACAGTAGATCGAATCTTGAAAAAGGAAAGCATTGAATTTAAGCGAGAAAAATATCGCACTCGTTACATCCCAGAGGATCGGGTGATTTGTACAAATCCCGAGGCGAAGTGGATGAACCCTCCACTGAAAGTTCAACGCGGAGAAGGAAGTTAATTCTCCAGTATTGAATAGTTCAAGTAATGATGCAAACTAAATCCAAGTGAATGGTAAATAGCCAGAGCATTTACGTTTTCTGACTCCACTTGTAAAAATGCATTCTCTAATCCATTACTTTTAATTTCATTTAAAGTTGCGAGCATGATCTTTTTGCCTAAGCCTTGGTTTTGCTTATCGGGTCTCACTCTAACTCTAGATATTCCGGCCCAATCTTCGGTGAATGCAGCACGACTGGTTGCTACAAGCTCTGATTGCTCGTAGAGATGTAGATACTTTGAGGGAGTACGCAGCATCAGCTCAACTGCTATCTCGTCATCTCCATGCAACTGAAGCCAATCACCTGTTGGGTAATTGCTAATTTGCACTTGGATATCTACAAACTCTCCAAAATTTAAATTTATTGAGTCATCAATTCTCATGGTTTCAAAACGGACTTCACCTTTTGATCTAAAACCTATTGCTTTAATGCTTCGCTCTAACTCTTGATGGATTGATGGAAGAATTTGAAAGATAGCCGGTTGATTTAAATCTTTATAGAAATCAATTACTTTAGAAATTGCTTGATTTAACTCAATTCCCGGTGCACCAAATCCCTTTCCTCCCAGCGGAAGAGTGGAATTTGCGCGGAATGAAAAACCTCTATTGCTTCGTAGTTGCCAACTGCCAATCTCCTCAATTTTTTCAGGCATCCAATTTTGTTGAGCGATTTTTTCTAATGATTCAATAATTGAAGCACTGTCACTTTTAGTGGGCGTGATCGGAACTTGCCGCCATGCCACAACATGCGCGGGATTAAATGTTGCGACAGTGCCGTCTTTGCGCCGCACTGAATTTCCTGATTCAAGGTAACCAAGCAGGTCGTGATACCCATCCTGACCTGGAGTTTGCAGTCGAATCGAGAGCCGTGCCCCCACGGGTCCGGGAATATGCGGAGGATCTAGAGCAGCATTAATGTCTGACAACAAAGACCCCCTTAACCGGCTTAGTAGGCTTAGCCCGCTTACCCAATAGTAGACAGTAGAATTATTAACAAGGTCTTGAACGGATTATCTAGAGAAATATGAGGACGTAAGTGACTTACATAATCGCCCAACCATGCATCGACATCAAGGACAAATCTTGCATCGAGGAGTGTCCAGTTGATTGCATCTATGAAGGCAACCGCATGCTTTACATCCAACCTGATGAGTGCGTTGATTGTGGTGCTTGCGAACCTGTATGTCCGGTTGAAGCAATTTATTATGAAGATGATGTCCCAGGCGCGTGGAAAGAGTACACAGCAGCAAACGAAGAGTTTTTCGTCGAACTCGGTTCACCTGGAGGAGCAGCAAAAGTTGGTTTAACTCCAACCGATCATCCATTAGTTGAAGCAGCACCACCCGCACAGTCAAACGAGTAATGAAACTTCCGGATTTCCCATGGGATGCCCTAGTTCCTTATAAACAAAGAGCTAGTGAACATCCAGAGGGAATCGTTGATCTCTCAATTGGAACCCCGGTAGATGCAACTCCAGAAATTATGCAAGATGCATTAATAGCAACAAGTAATGCTCCCGGATATCCGACGACAATTGGAACACCTGAACTTCGAGATGCAATGCGTGGTTGGCTTGGTAAACGTTTAAATATTTCTGATGCTACTGATCAAAATAAATTAGATGTATTGCCAACAATTGGTTCAAAAGAATTAGTCGGGTGGCTTCCAACATTTCTTGAAGCAAAGCGAGTAATAATTCCGGAAGTTGCTTATCCAACTTATGCTGTTGGTGCACTGGTTGCTGGTGCGGAAGTTATTCCAGTGTCACTCGATCCAGATACCTGGCCAGAGGTAGATTCAAATGATTTAGTTTGGATTAACTCTCCATCAAATCCGACTGGGCAAGTTAGTTCACCAGAATTATTGAGAAAAATAATTTCCTGGTCTCGTTCTCGTGGCGTCACTCTGGCAAGTGATGAATGTTATTTGGATTTTGGCTGGGACGCAGACCCACAATCAATTTTGAATGTGGCCGATGGTGATTACACCGGATTGCTAAGTGTTCAATCACTTTCAAAAAGCTCAAATGCAGCGGGATACCGAGCAGCATTTATTGCAGGAGACCCAAAAATAATTGGAAAGATTCGAGAGCTTCGCAAACATTTAGGAATGATGCTTCCGCTGCCGATCCAACATGCGATGACGGCGGCATTAAATGATCGCCAACATGTAGTTGGACAGCGAGATCGCTATAGCGCTCGCCGCCAAATGCTTAAATCGGCTTTAGTAGCTGTTGGTTTTCAGGTAGACCACTCTGAAGCGGGTCTCTATCTGTGGGTAACCCGCGGGAATGATTGCTGGGCAGATGTTGCTTGGATGGCAGAACTTGGAATATTGGCTACCCCAGGAATTTTTTACGGAGAGTTGGGTGCAAAACATTTGCGAGTTGCACTTACTTCGACAGATGCGCAGATATCTTCCGCAGCGAAAAGATTAATTGAAAGTAAGGCGTAGCATTTTATGAGCGCTGAAAAACGTGAGGCAATTTTACTTGTGGGTGGTCGTGGCACTCGATTAGCACCACTAACCGATGCTATTGCCAAACCAATGCTTCCAGTTGGCGGAGTTCCATTTATTGCCCACCAGATTGCGCAAGCTCAAGCCGCTGGAATCAACAGAATTGTCTTGGCAACTTCTTACTTAGCGCAAACATTTACTGAATATTTTGGTGATGGATCAGATTTTGGTGTCGAATTGATCTATGCAGTCGAAGAAAGCGCATTAGGAACTGGTGGTGCAATCCGAAATTCTGCAGAATTCCTTTCAGATGGACCGGATGCATCAGTTGTAATTTTCAATGGAGATGTCTTGAGTGGACATGACTTATCTGGCCAAATAAAAGCCCATGAAAGTTTAAATGCAGATGTAACTTTGTATTTGACTCAAGTAAAAGACGCCCGGGCTTACGGATGCGTGCCATGCGATCAATCTGGGAGAGTCTTAGATTTTCTGGAAAAGATGGAAAACCCAGTTACTGACTTGATAAACGCCGGCTGTTATATCTTCAAACAATCCATCATTAATCAAATTCCAGCCAATCAAGTAGTTAGCGTCGAGCGCGAAACTTTTCCTAAGTTGTTAAAAAGCGGAGCAAATATCCGTGGTTTTATCGATAACTCTTACTGGTTAGATGTTGGTACTCCTCAAGCATTGCTAACCGCATCACGCGATTTAGCAATGGGTAAAATTCATTCACCTGCTGTTGTAAACAAAGTTAATGATTGTGTTATCTCACCAAGTGCCAAAATAAATTCGACTGCAAAAATTTCAGGTGGAAGCACAATTGGGGATGAGGTCACCATAGAAGCTGGCGTCGAAATTATTGGATCAATAATTAGTGCCGGCGTACAGATTTCTGCGAATTCGAAGATAAAGAATTCAATTTTAGGTCGCTCGGTAATAGTCGGACATTCCGCCCAAATTATTGGATCTGTTGTAGCTGACGGCGAAAAAATCGCTGAAAAGTCGATTTTGCGGCAAGAAATATCGCTTTTTTAGCAATTCAATTGCAATTTTTGACCAATCCGACTTGACGAAAGCGAGTTACACGCGTGTAATTCTCCCTAGTTGCTCACTTGCCGTGAGCAAAACTTTAAGGGGATTAGCTATGGCGCAATTGCTTCCAATGCCGGGAGATGCCAATAATGATTCAGTTGAACTAGGTTGGCAGGAGCGGGCCCTATGCGCCGAGACTGATCCAGAAGCCTTCTTCCCGGAAAAAGGTGGCTCAACCCGTGAAGCAAAGCGGGTCTGTCTCTCCTGTGAGGTACGCACTGAATGCCTTGAATACGCCCTCGCTCACGATGAGCGCTTCGGAATCTGGGGCGGTCTTTCCGAGCGGGAACGTCGCCGGCTTAAGCGCCGTCCAGCGTAATCTTGCGCTTGCTTACCTTCATTTGGGCGATTACCGCCCAGTAAGCCAGCACCGTAAGGTGGGGTTGTTATGAGTACTCCAGAGGGGCTATTGGCGCCCGAGCCCGATAAAACTTATTCAGATCTAACTGTGACCGCCATTTTGGTAACTCATGACGGTGCCCGCTGGCTTCCAGAAGTTGTGGCCGCGATATCTTCACAAACCAGGCCAGCCAATCAAGTCGTAGTAGCTGATACCGGCTCTTTAGATTCTTCACGCCAATTGATATCCAACTCGGGCCTGCCGCTAATTGAGTTAGAGCGCGAACGTGGTTTTGGTGAAGCCGTAGCGATCGCAGTTGAAACTCTGCCTGAGATTGGTTTCAAAAGTGGCGGCGGTGACGGCTCAGATGAGTGGCTTTGGTTGTTGCACGATGATTGTGCGCCTGCACCCGGTGCGCTCGCCGCATTGCTTGAAGCGGTAAGTGAAAGACCTCAAGTCGGAATTGCAGGTCCCAAGATTTGTGGTTGGAATGATCGCGGTTATTTGCTTGAAGTCGGAATCAGCATCGGAGTCAATGGCGCGCGTTGGACCGGTCTTGAACCGCGTGAACGCGACCAAGGCCAACATGATGGAATTCGAAATGTGCTTTCAGTAAGTACCGCTGGTGCATTAATTCGTCGAGACTTGTTTGAGGAGTTAGGCGGGTTTGATCCACATCTAACTTTATTTAGAGATGATGTTGATCTTGGTTGGCGTGCACATGTTGCAGGCTATTCAGTAATTTGCGTAACCGATTCCGTTGTTTACCATGCAGAAGCTGCAGCAACAGAACGACGTGAAGTTGATGTAGAAGGTGCGCCACTTCATCGGCCCCACTTGTTGGATCGACGACATGCTGCATACGTGTTGCTTGTAAATGCACCGTCTTGGATTCTTCCGTGGGTTTCAATCCGATTGTTGTTCACTGCAATTTTGCGAGCATCTGGATATTTACTTGCGAAGCTACCGGGTTACGCATTAGATGAGATTGCAGCGATTGCGCTGAACTTTTCGCGCGTTGATATTCTCAGAAAAGCTAGGAAACGAAGGAAGTTAACGCGCTTGCTTCCATCTCGCGTAGTTCGACCTTTTCTAGCTCCGTGGCGAGATCAAATCATTCTTCCATTAGAAAATTTGCGAGATTTAGTTTTGCGTCGTACTGATAGTGCTCCTACTTCAGTAATTACAGAACCTATAAATG
>JBILFD010000016.1:0-10235 GCA_044351765.1 Candidatus Nanopelagicaceae bacterium
TGTAGTGGTCCAAGAAGATGAAAGTAATGAAGTTTTAATGCTTGCGTGGATGAACCGTCAAGCACTTGAACAGAGCTTGGAAAGCCATCAAGCTACTTACTGGAGCAGAAGTAGAAATGAACTGTGGGTTAAAGGTGCAACATCTGGAAATACCCAAGAGGTAGTTTCTGCATCATTAGATTGTGACGGCGACGCGATATTACTTCGTGTGAATCAAAAGGGCGGCGCATGTCATACCGGTTCGCACTCATGCTTCTCAAACGAGATTGAGATTTGATCATGAGTTTAGAAGAGTTTCGCGAATCAGCCAAAAATTTTAATGTTATTCCGGTAACGCGCAAACTATTAGCAGATGGTGAAACAGCATTATCTTTGTATCGAAAATTGGCACAAGAGCGCCCCGGAACTTTTTTACTTGAATCTGCCGAGAATGGAAAAATTTGGTCAAGGTATTCTTTTATCGGAGTAAATAGCCAAGCAACGCTAACTGAGGAAAATGGATTAGCAGTTTGGAAAGGAACCAAACCCGCAGGCGCACCAGAAGGCATAGATCCACTTGAAGCATTACGAATAGCAACTTCTCATTTAACAAGCGCTGAGGTTTCCGGATTACCTCCTTTGGCGAGCGGATTAGTTGGTTACCTTGGTTATGACGCAGTAAGAAGAATGGAGAAGCTGCCGAATTTAGCCAAAGATGACTTACATCTTCCAGAGATGGCTTTTCAATTGATTTCAGATTTAGCGGTGTTTGATCATTCCGAAGGAACCGTTTTACTTGTTGCAAATGCCATAAATTGGGATGGAAGCAGCGAGCGAGTAGATCAAGCTTGGGAAAATGCAATTGAGCGCATTGAGAAAATGCATAAAGATTTATTGGCTCCTTTGTCTGGACAAATTGATACCGTCGGCGAAAAAAGTAAAGCTGATTTTGTTCGAGCGACTTCATCAGCAGATTTCAGAAAAAATGTTGAATTAATAAAAGAAGAGATTAGATCCGGCGAGGCATTTCAAGTTGTACTTTCGCAACGTTTTTCTACCCCTTGTGAGGCGAGTTCAATAGATGTATATCGAATGTTGCGCTTACACAATCCAAGTCCCTACATGTATCTGATCAGATTTCATGATGGCGTAGATATAGTCGGTTCGAGTCCAGAAGCGTTGATAAAAATCTCAGATCGCAAAGCCATGATTCACCCAATAGCCGGCACACGGCACAGAGGAAAAAATGCAGAAGAAGATATTGAAATAGGCAATGAGTTGATCGCTGATCCAAAAGAACGGGCCGAACATTTAATGCTGGTTGATTTAGGGCGGAATGATTTAGGTCGTGTTTGCAAAGCCGGCTCAGTAGAAGTGATTGAATTTATGAATGTTGAACGTTACTCACATGTGATGCACATCGTTTCAACTGTCACAGGTGAACTCAATGATGATATTTCAGTAGTTGATGCACTGGCAGCGGTATTCCCAGCAGGAACTTTGTCTGGGGCTCCAAAACCTCGCGCTATGGAGATCATCGAAAAGTTAGAACCGACAAGACGTGGGCTATATGGCGGATGTATCGGTTACTTCGACTTTAGCGGCAACTTAGATACCGCAATTGCAATCCGGACCGCACTTATTAGAGATGGCGTTGCTTACGTCCAAGCAGGGGCTGGAATCGTTGCAGATTCAATTCCTGAGAATGAAGATGACGAGTGCTTGAACAAAGCCGCTGCGGTTCTGGGAGCGATCGCTTCGGCGAAGAATTTAGTGAAATAAATTGAAATATATTGCGTCTTTTTTCAAAGGCATTTTTAGAGTCTTGCGGAAAAGTGGTTCAAAAAAGCTTCCGGCTAAATACGAGCGTTCGGTCCAAGATCCTTGGCGCGCGTTGGACAAAGGAGTGGATCCAACCCTCTAGAATTGCTCCATATAAGTAGCCAGTAATTAATCACCGAGTAGGAGAGTCAAAATGGACAACAATCACGGTCATACAGTCGCTGCTTGGGTGACAACTATTTTGGCAATCTCAGGATCAACAGTTGCAAGTGTGGCTTTTGTAATAGCAAATGTGAACATTGCAATCTTTGGAATTGCTGTGACAGTGCTGGCCCCGTTTGTTGGTTTAGTTCTACGTCAACTGGGATATGGCCAGAAAGCTAAACGGTAAAATTTTGAACGTACTAGATCAAATAATTGAGGGCGTACAAGAAGATTTAGCAGAACGAAAAAAGCAAGTTGGATTAAATGAATTAATGGTCAAAATTTCTGAAGTCAATCCTGCTATTGATGTACTTCCGTCACTTCAAAGTTCAAAGTTATCGGTGATCGCTGAAGTAAAAAGATCATCACCCAGTAAGGGAGCGCTTGCAAAAATTTCAGACCCTGCAGAGTTAGCCCTTCGCTACCAAGCGGGAGGAGCTACAGCAGTTAGTGTCCTCACCGAAGGACGGAAATTTGGCGGTTCACTTGCAGATCTAGATGCAGTCAGATCAGCGATCAATATTCCAATTTTGCGCAAAGATTTCATGGTCGATGATTATCAAATTTTTGAATCCAGAGCTCATGGAGCAGATATTGTTTTGCTAATTGTTGCAGCATTGTCTGATCTTCAACTCAGCGAGTTCTATGCAATTGCAAAATCTCTTGGAATGCAGGTCTTAGTCGAAACTCATACTTTGGAAGAAGTTGAACGAGCGCTATCGCTAGATCCAGAAATTATCGGGGTAAATGCACGTGATTTAACTACATTAAAAATTGACCTAGGGGCCTTTGATAAATTAGCTAAGGCGATACCGGCCGGAAAAATCAAAGTGGCTGAATCGGGAATTAGCTCGGTGGCTGAGGTCATCTCTTATCGAAAAAGCGGTGCCGAGGCGATATTGGTGGGGGAGGCGCTGGTGAAAGATGGAGACCCAGCCCAGATGATCCAGAACTTTATAAATCGCGCCGATACCCCGGATATCTCTAAGGTATAGCCATGAGCACAACAGCCGAAACCTCAAGTTCCACCATTTTATCTGGCTTTCCGCTAGGGCACTTTGGTGAGTACGGCGGCCGTTTCGTCCCGGAAGCATTAGTGGCGGCCTTGGATGAACTTGCACAGATGCATGCGCAAACCCAAGCTGACCCAACATTTATTGCAGAGTTGGATGAGTTGCATCGCACTTATTCCGGGAGACCAAGCATCATCACGGAAGCAAAAAGATTCGCTTGCTATGCCGGCGGAGCAAGAATTATTTTAAAAAGAGAAGATTTAAATCACACCGGTTCACACAAGATAAACAATGTTTTAGGTCAGGCTCTTTTAACTAAAAGAATGGGCAAGAGTCGGGTCATTGCAGAAACTGGTGCCGGACAACATGGCGTTGCATCTGCAACCGCTGCAGCACTCATGGGACTTGAATGCGTTGTTTACATGGGGGAAGAAGACACCAAGCGTCAAGCTCTAAATGTTGCTCGCATGAAATTACTTGGGGCACAAGTCGTTCCGGTAACTTCAGGTTCGCGCACCCTAAAAGATGCGATAAATGAAGCAATGCGCGATTGGGTAACAAATGTTGCAGACACACATTACATTTTAGGAACGGTGGCAGGGCCTCATCCATTTCCAACAATGGTTCGTGATTTCCACCGAATTATTGGTGATGAAGCCAGAGCTCAAGTTCTGGAACTAACTGGGAAACTTCCAGATGCAGTTCTTGCCTGTGTTGGAGGCGGCTCAAATGCAATTGGAATTTTTTATCCGTTCATCGAAGACGCATCTGTCAGGTTGATTGGGCTCGAGGCTGGCGGTGACGGAATTGAAACCGGACGCCATGCCAGTGCGATTACTGGAGGAAGGCCTGGAGTTTTGCATGGTGCGCGTTCTTACATGCTTCAAGATAAAGATGGACAAACTCGTGAGTCACATTCAATTTCTGCAGGACTTGATTATCCCGGTGTAGGTCCAGAGCATGCGTACCTACATGACATTGGCAGAGCAGAGTATCGACCAATCACCGACAAAGAAGCGATGGAAGCATTTTCACTGTTGTCGAGAACTGAAGGAATCATCCCGGCGATTGAAACTGCGCATGCTTTAGCGGGTGCAATGAAGGTGGGTCAAGAGTTAGGTCCGACAGCCACTCTTTTGATAAATCTAAGTGGACGTGGCGATAAAGATGTTGAGACGGCTGCCAACTACTTTGAAAATCTGAAAATGTAATGACCCATTTATCAGAACGGCTCGAACAGTTAAAAAGTGAAAATCGGGCAGCATTTATTGCCTACCTGCCAGCCGGTTTTCCTACCGTAGAAAAAAGTAAAGCGGCAATTGAAGTTTTAGTACAAAATGGCGTCGATATTGTTGAAATCGGCTTTCCTTATAGCGATCCAATTATGGATGGACCAATTATTCAAGAGGCAGCAGATATAGCTTTGGCAAACGGTACGGGTGCCAGTGAAGTTCTAGAAATTTTAGGTTTTACAACGAATCTAAAAGTTCCGGCAGTTGTCATGACTTACTGGAATCCAATTGAACAATATGGAATTTCTAAATTTGCCGATGCTATTAAATCTGCAAATGGTTCTGGCGTGATTACACCAGATCTTTCGCTAGAAGAAGCCAATCCTTGGATAAGAGAAAGTGATCGAGCCGGCATCAACAACATTTTTGTTGCTGCACCGAGTTCAGCGCCTGAACGGTTAAGCCAAGTTGCATCTGCTTGCTCTGGATTTGTTTATGCAGCAAGCTTGATGGGCGTAACTGGAACCAGAACTAGTGTCTCTTCATCTGCAAAAGATTTAGTTTCGCGGATACGCGAATCGGTACAAACCCCAGTTTGCGTCGGACTAGGGGTCTCAACACCAGAACAAGCAAGAGAAGTTGCTTCATATGCAGATGGCGTAATAGTTGGGTCTGCATTAATCAAAGTTTTACTTGAACAATCAGATTTTGAAACTGGCTTGAAAGAGTTAGCAAACTTGACGAAAAGTTTGGCTGAGGGAATAAGACAAGCGCGATGAAACTACCAACTTTCTTGACAGATACTCGACTTAATTGGTTTGGATTATTTGCCCGCTTAACTCTTGGCGGTGTCATATTTGCAGCTGGTGCACTAAAAGTTACGACTCCATATAAATCCGCAGCAGCGATGCGAGCTTATGAATTATTGCCAATTAGCATTGCAAATTTTTTTGGCTATGCATTGCCTTGGTTCGAAGTAGGCCTAGGGGCTTTATTGATTTTAGGTGTCGCAACTCGGCTCTCAGGATTTATTGCAGGATCTCTAATGATTGTTTTCATTATTGCGATCGCTTCAGCTTGGGCTCGCGGCCTGTCCATTGATTGTGGATGTTTCGGTGGCGGGGGTCAGGTAGCACCTGGGGAGACAAAGTATCTACAAGAGATAGTGCGCGACTTCGGACTAGCCTTTTTGGGCTTTTATTTATATTGGAGACCGCACACCAAGTGGGCTTTAGAGCCGGGGTCAAGGTAGTATTTGAGAATGGTCAATAACAAAGGCAAATCTTCAGGAGATCCAATTACACGCTGGTTAGTGATTGGAATGGTTGCATTAGTTGTTGTCGTCGGAGCCGGTATTACCATTTTTAATAATACGAGCAAGAAAACTGCCGTACTTCCTAGTGCAGCCTCTGTTAAAGATGGTTATGGAATTGTTTTTAACGACGGTTTAACACCAGTAATTGATGTCTGGGAAGATTTTCAGTGTCCAAGTTGTAAAGTCTTTGAGTCAACAAATGGAGCAGCGCTAAAAGCTCTTGCAGTTGAAAAGAAAGCAAAAGTAGTGTTCCATCCACTTTCATTTTTAGGACCAGAATCGGTTTTTGCAGCAAACGGGGCAGCTTGTGCAGCTGACGAAGGAAAATTCCTTGAATACCACGCATTTATGTATGCAAATCAACCTGCCGAAAATTCTGGCGCTTGGAGTAATGAAGGCATAATCGCGACAGCAGCAGCGGCCGGAATTACGGGTGCAGAATTCGAAGCTTGTGTAAAGACCGGCAAATACTCTGATTGGGTTGGAAATGTTGGCAGTGAAGGTTCAAAGCAAAACGTAAATTCCACCCCAACAGTTTTCATAAACGGAAAAGAAATTGATCGGAAAACTGGTGCATATTATTCCGCTCCAGAATTTATGAAGTTATTAGTTGCAGCTGGCATAAAGTAAAAATCCAGTGAGCAATTGGGCTGCGATTCCTTCGCCCACTGTATCTGCGATAAATGCTGGCCCCTTAACTTTTCATTTCTACGCTCTTTGCATCATTATCGGAATAATTATTGCGGTACGAGTCGGCGACAAAAGATTTGTTAAGCGCGGGGGAGATCTCGGCGATGTAGCAACGATCGCTTTTTGGTCCGTACCCGCTGGAATTATTGGCGGCCGGATTTATCACGTTTTAACTTCGTGGGGAAGTTTTTCTTCACCATTAGATGCGATAGCAATTTGGCGCGGTGGATTAGGAATCTGGGGCGCAATTTCACTTGGCACGGTTGGGGCTTGGGTGGGATATAGACAGCTTTTAAAGAGCAAACCACACCTTCCAACATTCGGTGCATTCCTTGATGCGCTTGCACCTGGAGTAGTGCTTGCACAAGCAGTTGGAAGATGGGG
Source organism: Candidatus Nanopelagicaceae bacterium (assembly GCA_044351765.1). Taxonomy (GTDB): domain Bacteria; phylum Actinomycetota; class Actinomycetes; order Nanopelagicales; family Nanopelagicaceae; genus UBA3012. The sequence goes on from JBILFD010000016.1 coordinate 6,600, forward strand.
CAATTGGTTCAATGTAGAACTTTTCGGCAAGCCATTAACCGCACCGTGGGCTTTGCAAGTTCCATTAACTAGCAGACCAAATGGCTATGAATCTTTTCCAACATTTCACCCAACATTTTTGTACGAATTTATTTGGTGTGTGGTTGTAGCCATACTTTTGATCAAGGCAGATAAGGCTGGTTTTTTTGCTGGTGCAAAATCTGGGACTTTATTTGTCGCCTACATATCTTTGTACACGCTAGGAAGAGGAGCGATTGAATTATTGCGGATTGATTCAAGTACGCAAATTTTAGGCATGCGGTTAAATTTTTGGACCTCACTTCTAATTTTCCTAGGCTCAACCACATGGTTCATACTGCGAAAAGCAGGCAAAAAGAGATAACATACCCGTATGCCACTCCAAGAGGTTTACGCTAGAAATTTAGAGCACCGCACTCACCGCTCAGGGTGGTTGCGTGCTGCCGTTCTTGGAGTTAACGACGGCTTGGTCTCTACAGCCAGCTTGATGATTGGCGTTGCAGCAGCGCAGGCGGGAACTAATGCAATTGTGACTGCAGGTTTTGCCGGAATCGCAGCGGGCGCGATGTCCATGGCTGCCGGCGAATACGTCTCCGTGAGTTCGCAAACAGATATTGAAGATGCAGACCGCAAAATTGAGGCCGATCACTTAGCTCAAGATCCCGAAGGCGAACTTGAAGAGTTGGCTGAAATCTATGTTGAACGTGGATTATCAAAAGATTTAGCTATGCAAGTCGCCACACAGATGCACCAACATGATGCATTGGCAGCACATTTACGTGATGAGCTTGGCCAACATCACAACACTGGGGCGCGCCCGACGCAAGCAGCATTGGCTTCAGCGGCGGCATTCACAATAGGTGGATTCATTCCAATGATTGGCATGTTCGCCCCAACCCCAAACGGTCGAACAACAACAATTGTCGCGATCACCTTATTTGGACTGATCGTTGCCGGCATCATTGGGGCAAGGATTGCCGGAACTGGGCCTTTACGTCCAACCGTGCGAATTCTGCTCGGGGGATCACTGGCCATGGCGGTTACCGCCGGAATCGGTCAATTAGTACACATAACCATCTTGTAAGGTTTTTTAGTTCTCAAGCCGCAGATTTTCCGGCTAAGATTTACCCATCGGGCCAGCGCTGTCCCGCTTCGGAATCTATTGATAAACAATCTAGAAATACGAAAAGAAAAGGCGCAAATTTAATGGCAAGCATGAAAAGCAAATTCTCCAATTTCCCACCAGCATCTGGTTTATACAACCCAGAAAATGAGCGGGATTCTTGTGGTGTTGCAATGGTTGCCACTCTGACTGGTAATGCCACTCACGAAATCGTCGCACAGGGATTAACCGCATTGCGTAACTTAGAACACCGGGGTGCATCTGGCGCTGAACCAGACAGTGGAGATGGTGCCGGAATTCTTATCAAGATTCCAGATTTATTCTTACGTGCTGTTACTAAATTTGATTTACCAAAGGTTGGGTCATATGCAGCGGGCACTGCATTCTTAGCCTCTGATGCACCGATCGCGCGGATCGAAGAGATTGCAAAAGAAGAGGGTTTGAAAGTTCTCGGTTGGCGCGATGTCCCAGTGAATTCTGCAATTCTCGGCAATACCGCGAAATCAGTTATGCCGATCTTTAAGCAACTCTTTGTATCAGGATTTAATAATGAGAGCGAATTAGTTCTTGAACGCTTAGCTTTTGCACTTCGTAAAAGAGCAGAGCATGAACTAGCAGTCTATTTCCCATCTCTGTCTTCAAGAACGCTTGTCTACAAGGGAATGCTAACTACTGGTCAGCTTGAAGAATTTTTCCCGGACCTTTCCGATGAGCGTCTACATTCACCACTTGCTTTAGTGCACTCACGTTTTTCTACAAATACTTTCCCATCATGGCCACTTGCTCATCCATATCGGTACATCGCTCATAACGGTGAAATCAATACTGTTAAGGGAAATAGAAATTGGATGAAGGCACGTGAAAGTTTGCTTGAAAGCGATTTGATTCCTGGTGATTTGAAACGGCTGTTTCCGATTGTTGCTGAAGGCGGATCTGACTCAGCTTCATTTGATGAAGTTCTAGAACTGCTATATCTAGGTGGACGTTCATTGCCACATGCCATGTTGATGATGATTCCTGAAGCGTGGGAAAACAATACAACTATCTCGCAGAAGAGACGAGATTTTTATTCATTCCACTCAACATTAATGGAGCCTTGGGATGGACCTGCCTGCGTAACTTTTACTGATGGAAATCAAATTGGCGCAGTCTTAGATCGAAATGGTTTACGTCCATCAAGATATTGGGTAACAAAAGATGGATTAGTTGTTTTGGCGAGTGAGGTCGGCGTATTAGATTTCAAACCAGAAGATGTTGTGCGTAAAGGAAGATTGCAACCTGGTCGTATGTTCCTCGTTGATATCGAGCAAGGCCGAATTGTTGAAGATGAAGAAATCAAAGATGGTTTGGCAAGTGCTGCTCCATATGGAGAGTGGATCCAATCTGGAATGGTGCGCCTAGAAGATTTGCCTGCTCGCGAACATATTATTTATCCGCATTCTTCAGTTGTTAGAAGACAACGCGCATTTGGTTACACCGAAGAAGAGTTGCGAATTATTTTGGCTCCAATGGCGAAATCAGGACTTGAGCCGCTTGGCTCAATGGGATCTGACACACCAATCGCGGTTTTATCTAAGCGCCCAAGATTGCTCTTTGATTACTTCGCGCAAATTTTTGCGCAAGTGACAAATCCGCCACTTGATGCCATTCGTGAAGAATTAGTCACCAGCTTGGGATCTTCACTCGGACCTGAACAAAATTTATTAGACCCAACGGCTGCTTCTTGCCGTCAGATTCAACTTCCATTTCCAGTTTTAGATAATGATGAGTTGGCAAAAATTATTCACGTCAATGCCGATGGAACTCAAGCAGGATTCGCAGCACATATTGTCCGTGGACTATTTCAAGTTTCAGAGGGTGGCGAAGGATTACGTGCCCGAATTGAAGAGATTCGACGTGAAGTTAGTGAAGCAATTAAAAACGGCGCACACATCATCGTCCTCTCCGATCGTGATGGAGATTCTGAAAACGCACCGATTCCTTCGTTGCTCTTAACTTCAGCAATTCATCACCATTTAATCCGCGAGAAAACCCGCACCCAAGTTGGATTAGTTGTCGAAGCAGGAGATGTTCGCGAAGTTCACCATGTTGCACTTTTGATTGGATATGGAGCAGCAGCAGTTAATCCATATCTGGCTATGGAGAGTGTCGAAGATCTTGTGCATCAAGGAGTTATCAGCGGAGTCACCCCTGAAAAAGCGGTACGGAATTTAATCAAGGCTCTCGGAAAGGGAGTCTTGAAAGTTATGTCAAAAATGGGAATTTCGACTATTGCTTCCTATACCGGAGCTCAAGTTTTTGAAGCTGTTGGCTTGTCTCATGAGTTAATCGACGAGTACTTCTCAGGTACAACTTCTCGCCTCGGTGGGATTGATCTTGAAACGGTGGCCGATGAAGCAATTGCAAGACATCACATTGCTTATCCACCTGGAGGAGAAGTTCCAGGATCTAAGAAACTTTTGACCGGTGGCGAGTATCAATGGAGAAGAGATGGA
>JBILFD010000017.1:0-10200 GCA_044351765.1 Candidatus Nanopelagicaceae bacterium
ATGCGGTAGCACGCTGGAATACCAAGAACCAGGTCCAATTGTTATCCATTCTGCATTTTCGATTGCTTCTAGAACCTCAGATAAAACTGGAGGGGAATCCGGAATTAAGCGCACGCTAACAACTTCTCCTGCTGCCTCTGCAACTTCAACCTGCCCGCGAATTATTCGTCCTGGCTGACCACTAGAGAGTGGTTTTAATGTTGCTTCAATCTCAATTGGAATGGCTGCCATTGGGAGCACTCTTCCGACAATACGCAACAGTTCGCCAACCTTGTCCAAGCCAACTACGGGATCATTATTTAAATTCCACAGAGCGGTAAGTAGTAAATTACCCAACGCGTGACCATTTAATGGCCCTTCACTTTCAAAGCGATGTTGCAATGCCTGCGCCCAACTACTTCCCCATTCATCATCAGAACATAGAGCCGATAATGCCATGCGTAAATCTCCTGGTGGCATTACTCCAAATTCAGATCGAAGTTGACCGCTAGACCCTCCGTTATCAGCAACGGTTACAACAGCAGTGATTTCACTACTGATATCTCTCAAAGCGCTTAACATCGCCGCAAGTCCATGTCCTCCACCAAAAGCCACAATTCGAGTGTTCACTAGCGATCCAAATCTCGATGATTCAATGTTGTGTCAATTTTTTGATTTTTAAACTCATTAGCTAAAAATTCGCTGACTGCAACACTACGGTGACGTCCGCCTGTGCATCCAATTGCGATAGTCAAATACCTTTTACCTTCTTGTAAAAATCCATCTTTTGTCCCGTCGAATAAATGCAAAAAATTGTTAATGAAATCTTTAGTCGCAGGATTGTCTAGAACCATTTTTGCAACTGCGCCATCTTTCCCTGACAAAGGCTGTAACTCTGGAACCCAGTGAGGGTTTGGTATAAATCGACAATCTAAAATGAAATCCGCATCATAAGGAATTCCATATTTATAACCAAAGGAAAGCAGAGAAAGATGAATGCCCCGATCACTCAGTTGCGCAAACACTTCACCAATTTTGTTTCCAAGTTGATGCACATTTAGCGCGCTTGAATCCAACACAATATCTGCTGTCGCCCTCAAGTCACCAAGCAATTTTCGCTCTCGCGTAACTCCATCAAAAATCCGATCACCGGATTGCAACGGATGTGGGCGACGAGTCGCTTCATATCTTCTTACCAAAATCTCATCAGCAGAATCTAAAAATAGAATTCTTGCATTAACTTGCATCTTCTTAAGCGCAGAAAGAGATTGAGCTAACTCTTCAAAAAAGGCCCTGCTACGAACATCAATTACAACAGCAACTTTTTGATGCTCACCTTCAACCTCTTTTATTAGCGGAAGTAACATCGCAGGAGGTAAATTATCAACAACATACCAATGACTATCTTCAAGCACATGTGCTGCAGTAGATCTACCAGCACCTGACATCCCAGTAATAATTACAACTTCCATTGCCACTCCTCACCTTTACTCTGGGCTTTAATCCCGCCCCTCTGACTATCATCCTCGGCTGTCAAGTATCTCCCCCGTGGCCATATCGATTCCAGAAACCATCGAAGGCTCTCTTGTTGTGGCCGATCCTGCTAAATACTCCACAATTACCTTAGCCAACTTAATTCCAATGCCCGGGAGTTGGGCCACCTGTTCCTCGGATGCTGCTTTGAGCTTTGCCACAGATCCAAAATGGGTGATGAGTGAACGAGCTCTTGCTTGGCCCAATCCTGGAATATCTTCCAATGTAGATTCCAACATCGCTTTTGACCGCTTTGAACGGTGGTACGTGATCGCAAAACGATGTGCCTCATCACGAATACGTTGCACCAAATACATCGCTTCGCTGTTACGTGGGAAAATTATTGGATCTTTTTGATTTGGAAGCCAAACTTCTTCCAACCGTTTGGCAATGCCGCAAAATGCAATGTCAAATCCCTCCAGCGCTCTTGCAGCGGCACTAACTTGAGGTTTGCCTCCATCGACAATGATTAATTGTGGTTTATAAGCAAACTTTTTGACCAATTTTTCATCCGTATCGCTCTCATCTAAATCATTTTCAATCTTCAAGCGATTTAATCTTCGAGTCAATACCTGATTTATCGCAGCAGTATCATCAAGAGTTCCGTTCTCAGGAAGATTGATTTCAAATCTTCGGTACTCAGATTTTTTTGGAACTCCATCTTCAAACACCACCATAGAGGCGACCATTTGCGTACCTTGCAAGTTGGAAATATCAAAGCACTCTATTCGCAGCGGCGCTTCTTTCATTTCAAGTGATTCTTGTAACTGAGCTAAAGCCTGAGTTCTAGTACCCAAATCACTTGTTCTTTTTAATCGGTATCGATTAAGTGCATCTTGAGAGTTCCTAATAACCGTTTCGTGTAATTCCCTTTTCTCGCCTCTTTGAGGGACTCTGATTTCCATGCGATGTCCACTTCGCTCAGAAATAATCTCCTCGACTGACTTGCTAGATTCTGGCAAAAATGAAACGAGTACTTCTCTCGGGAAATCCTCCAAACCGTCTGCCAAGTAATGATTCAACAGGATTTTTTCCATAATTTCTTCTGGAGATGACTCATCTGGTCGTTCAACAATCCAGGATCTAGCGCCAAGAATTCTGCCTTTGCGAACCAAGAAAAGAGTGACTGCCGCATCTATCTCTTCTAAGTGCAAACCGAAAATATCTGCGTCGGTTTGATCGGGCAAAACCACTGTGTTTGTTGTTGAAATCTTTTCCAGTGCTGCGACTCGATCTCTAACACGAGCCGCCTTTTCGAACTCTTCTTTTGCAGACAAGGCTTCCATTTCTTTTGTCAAAGTAGTCATAAGTTTTGTTGGATCTTCGGAGAGAAAATTCACTAATTCTTTCGAGAGTTGAACGTGTTCTACCTCTGAAATTTTTCCGACACATGGAGCGGCGCATTTATCGATAAATCCAAGTAAGCAAGGTCTCCCCGATCTTTTTGCCGAGTTAAAAACTCCAGCACTACATGATCTGATCGGGAAAGATGACTGAACTAGATCGTAGAGTTCACGCAAAGCCCAAGCGTGCGGATATGGACCAAAATACTTAATATCTTTTTGTTTTTCTTTTCTGGTAATGAACAATCTCGGGAATTTGTCTTTGCTGGAAACTGCCAAATATGGATATGACTTATCATCACGGAAAATGACATTAAATCTTGGAGACTCACTCCTAATCCAGGTGAACTCTAATTGCAACGCCTCTATTTCGTTTTTTACTATAGTCCAATCAACACTAGAGGCTGTCCAAACCATTTGTTTTGTTTTTTCTGGTAAGTTTTTTTGGAAATATGAGCTTAGTCTTGAACGTAAATTTTTTGCTTTTCCAACATAAATAATTTTTCCCGATGGATTTCTAAACCTATATACGCCTGGCTCTGTTGGAATATTTTCAGGTCGGTAGGAAAGCGGATCAGCCACTACTTCTCCCACTTAGAACTTGCTTTAAAAATACGCCAGTAAAACTTTTCTTGTCCTTGGCTACATCTTCAGGCGTGCCTTCAGCGATGACACTACCTCCCCTTGATCCACCTTCAGGACCAAGATCTATCACCCAGTCTGCACATTTAATAACATCCAAATTATGTTCAATGACGACAACCGTGTTCCCTGCATCAACTAAACGGTTTAGAACTATAAGCAATTTACTTACATCTTCGAAGTGAAGTCCAGTTGTTGGTTCATCTAAAACATAGATAGTTCTGCCAGTAGACCTACGCTGTAATTCAGTGGCCAACTTGACTCGTTGAGCTTCACCACCAGAAAGAGTTGGTGCTGATTGTCCTAGTCGAACATAACCAAGTCCCACATCACATAAAGTTTTTAAGTATCTAGCAATTGCTGGCACGGCTTCAAAAAATTCATTTGCTTGCTCGATCGGCATATTTAAGACGTCCGCAATAGTTTTACCCTTGTAATGAACTTCTAAGGTTTCACGGTTATATCTAGCACCATGGCAGACTTCGCATGGAACGTATACGTCTGGCAAGAAATTCATTTCAATCGTGATGGTTCCATCTCCAGAACAGTTCTCACAGCGTCCACCTTTTACGTTGAATGAGAATCTTCCTTGTTGGTAACCGCGTACTTTGGCTTCATTTGTCTCGGCAAATAAGGCTCTGACTTTGTCAAACAATCCCGTATAAGTTGCTGCGTTAGATCTTGGCGTTCTGCCAATTGGTGATTGATCAACGTGGACGATTTTGTCTAACTGATCAACGCCCGTAATCGTTCGATGTCGTCCTGGAACCATCCGGGCACCATTTAATTTATTTGCTAGCGATGTGTAGAGAATTTCGTTGACTAACGTAGATTTTCCGGATCCACTGACTCCGGTAACCGCGATAAAAGTCGATAATGGGAAAGCGACATCAATATTTTGTAAATTATTTTCTCGTGCAGCCTTCACTACTAATTGTCTTTTTGGATCTATATCTCTACGCTTTTTAGGTATCTCGATACTTTTTCTGCCAGATAGATATGCTCCGGTTATTGATCTTTTCTCTGAAAGCAAGGATTTGTAATCTCCTGAAACAACAACTTCTCCGCCGTGCTCTCCCGCTCCAGGTCCAATATCTACAATCCAATCTGCAGCCCTGATGGTCTCTTCATCGTGTTCAACAACAATTAGCGTATTTCCGAGATCGCGTAACCTTGTGAGAGTTTCAATTAATCGGACATTGTCGCGTTGATGAAGCCCAATACTTGGTTCATCAAGAACATAAAGAACTCCAACCAGACCGGAGCCAATCTGAGTTGCTAATCTGATTCGTTGCGCTTCGCCACCCGATAGCGATCCTGCTGGACGATCAAGTGACAAATAATCAAGACCCACATCCAAGAGAAAACCAAGCCGTGCGTTGACTTCTTTCAATACACGTTCAGCAATTTGACGCTCCCTTTTGCCAAGCGTTAATTTCTGTAGAAATTTGGCACATTCATTAATTGGCAATGCGCAAAGTTGGGCAATATTTAAACCGTCGAGTGTTACGGCCAATATTTCACTTTTAAGCCTTGCGCCCTTACATACAGCGCATGGAGTCTGACGCATGAACGCCTCAAGTCGATCTCTACTTTGGTCACTATCTGTTTCACCATGACGGCGCTCAAGGAATGGAATTACGCCTTCAAATCCTGTTGTGTACTGACGAGTTCTTCCATAACGATTCCGGTACTTAACATGAACCTCATAGTCATAACCATTGAGAATTGCATCTTTAACCTTGGCGCTCAATTTCTTCCAAGGTGCATCCATGGAAAAGGTTAATTCCTTACCTAATCCTTCTAATAGCCTTTCGAAATATTCAGAACTTGTGCCAAGCGACCAAGGCGCGATAGCACCTTCAGAGATTGAAATAGAATCATCTGGAATCACCAACTCTTCATCAACAACTAGTCGGGTTCCAATTCCATCACATTCTCCACATGCTCCAAAAGGAGAGTTAAAAGAGAAAGATCTTGGCTCAAACTCCTCAATAGAGATCTCGCACTTCATGCAAGCCATTTTTTCGCTGAAGCTTTTTTCTCGATTTGGTGATTTAACTGGTTCATCAACAAACTCAAGAATCACTATTCCGTTAGCGAGTTTTAATGCAGTTTCGACAGAGTCAGTTAATCTTTGTTGCGAACTTGCTTTTGCACTTAATCTATCGACCACAACCTCAATGGTGTGTTTTTCTTGCTTTTTAAGCTCTGGAATTTCATCTAACGTAAATACTTTTCCATCGACCCTGGCTCTTGAAAATCCTTGTAAAGTTAAATCTTTAAACAAATCTACAAATTCACCTTTACGTGCTCGGACAATTGGAGCAAGCACGTGAAATTTAGTTTCATCAGGAAGAGCCAAAATTTGATCTACGATTTGTTGGGGTGACTGACGAGAAACTTCATCTCCACACTTAGGGCAATGAGGTTTTCCTGCTCTTGCATATAGCAACCTAAAATAATCATAGACTTCAGTAATCGTTCCCACCGTTGATCTTGGATTACGGTTTGTAGACTTTTGGTCAATCGAAACAGCTGGCGAAAGTCCTTCTATAAAATCAACATCCGGTTTATCTAATTGCCCCAAAAATTGTCGAGCGTATGCACTTAAAGATTCAACATATCTCCGCTGTCCTTCTGCAAAAATAGTATCGAAAGCTAAACTTGATTTACCAGAGCCGGATAATCCAGTAAAGACCACAAGTGAGTTTCTGGGAATTTCAATTGAAATATTCTTTAAATTGTGTTCCCTTGCTCCTCTTACAATCAGGTGGTCGCTCATAATCCGGCCGTCTCCATTCCGCGCAATTCGCGTTTTAATTCATGAATCTCATCTCGCAAACGCGCAGCTAACTCAAAATGGAGGTTTTCGGCAGCTGATCGCATTTGAGCGGTCAAGGATTCAATAAGATCCAATAACTCCATCTTAGGTAATGCTGCTCCACCTTTCCCGGCGAGCAGGTTCTTGCTTTTGAATCCCCCTATAGACGGTTCTGACCCTCGATTATTCCGGTTCGCTTTCGCCAATAATTGCTCAGAATCCTCCTCTTCCCTTGCTATGGAATCGGTGATGTCAGCTATCCGCTTACGCAGTGGTTGTGGGTCCAACCCTCGCTCAGTGTTATACGCGACTTGTTTTTCTCTACGTCTATTTGTCTCATCGATAGCTCTTTGCATGGAATCTGTGATTCTGTCGGCGTACATATGAACTTCTCCGGATACGTTTCTTGCTGCTCTACCGATAGTTTGAATTAGCGAAGTAGTGGATCTTAAGAAACCTTCTTTATCAGCGTCAAGAATAGCTACCAGGGAAACCTCGGGTAAATCCAATCCTTCGCGTAATAAGTTAATGCCAATTAAGACGTCATATTCTCCTAGGCGTAACTCTCTCAAGAGTTCAACTCTTCGCAACGTATCTACCTCTGAATGTAAATACCTAACTCGAATGTCCATCTCTAACAAATAATCAGTTAAATCTTCTGACATTTTTTTAGTCAAAGTTGTTACTAAAACTCTTTCATTTTTTTCGCTTCTCATTCTTATTTGGGCAATTAAGTCATCAACCTGACCAGTAGTTGGCTTGAGAACTATCTTAGGATCAATTAATCCTGTAGGTCTGATTACTTGCTCAACAACTCCATCAGCAACGCCCAGTTCATATTTTCCTGGAGTAGCTGAGAGATAAACTTTTTGGTCAACTCTTTCTAAAAATTCAGCCCACTTCAATGGGCGGTTATCCATTGCACTTGGCAATCTGAAACCATGTTCAACTAATGTACGTTTTCTAGAAGAGTCACCTTCAAACATTGCTCCTATCTGCGGAACAGTTACATGTGATTCATCAATAATGCATAGAAAATCTTCTGGAAAATAATCTAATAAGCAGTTAGGCGCCGATCCCGGAGTTCGTCCGTCGATCTGCCTGGAATAATTCTCGATTCCAGAGCAATACCCCAATTGCCTAATCATCTCGATGTCAAAAGTTGTCCGCATGCGAAGACGTTGGGCTTCTAAAAGTTTGCCTTGCTTTTCGAAGAGTTCTAGTTGTTGCGCCAGCTCGCCTTCGATTTCAGAGATCGCCCGCTCCATCGTTTCTTTACTTGCCGCATAGTGTGATGCTGGGAAAATGAATGCCTGGGTATCTTCTGCTAAAACTTCTCCAGTAATCGGGTGAAGAGTCAGGATTCTTTCAATCTCATCACCGAACATCTCGATGCGTAGAGCGGTCTCTTGATACACCGGAATAATCTCAATCGTGTCTCCTCGCACTCTAAAAGTGCCACGTTCAAAAGCCACGTCATTTCGCGAATACTGCATATCTACAAATCGGCGTAAAAGTTTATTTCGCTCAAAAGTATCTCCGACATTGATCTCGAGCATCGCATCCACATACTCCTGTGGTGTTCCTAATCCGTAAATGCACGAAACGGTCGATACAACTATCACATCCCTGCGAGTCAATAGAGAGTGAGTTGCCGAATATCGCAAGCGCTCTACTTCAGAGTTTATGGATGAATCTTTTTCAATAAAAGTATCCGTCTGTGGAACGTAAGCCTCTGGTTGATAATAATCATAATAAGAGACGAAGTATTCAACTGCTGCATCTGGCAATAGTTCTCGAAACTCATGAGTTAATTGCGCGGCTAGAGTCTTATTTGGTGCAAGCACTAATGTTGGACGTTGTAGTTTTTCAATCAACCAAGCAGCCGTTGCTGATTTTCCAGTTCCGGTAGCTCCTAGTAGAACAACATCTTTTTCTTTATTCAATAATCTTTGAGTTAATTCAGCAATCGCAGTTGGCTGGTCTCCAGCTGGTGAAAAATCACTGATTACTTTGAATGGCCGCATTTTACGGCTGATCTCAGGACGCATCTATCAACGCTACTTTACTTAGCAATCTCTGGTGAAATGAATTTACTCCACCACTGAGAAAGTGCATTTATTAATTCTTCTAAAGATCCCTCGTTTTTGATTAGATGCGTTGCGATCTCTTTTCTTTGCGCATCCGAATACTGATTAGCAATTCGCAACTGTGCCTCTTTTGCACTCAAACCGCGCTCAATTAATCTGGCAACTCTTGTCTCAGTTTCACTCTCAAGAACAATTACATGGTCGAAATCTAATTGCTTTTGTCGCGATATCGATTCTGCAAGCAAAGGAATCTCATAAACAACCACGGAGTTCTCCGGCAAGCCACGTGTTTCCGAGACAAACTTCGCTCTAATCAATGGATGGGTAATGGATTCCAGCACTTCCAGTTGGTTTGAGTCATTGAAAACTATTTCGGCCAACTTTTTTCGATCAATTTGGCCCTCATTGAGGATCTCATCTCCGAAGTAAGCAACAACTTCGTTATAACCATCTTCACCTCGCTCAAGCACCTCGCGAGCTAACGTATCTGCGCTGATTGAATGAGCACCAAACTCTTCGAGAATGGCAGCGGCCCGGGACTTGCCCGAGCCGATGCCGCCCGTTAGGGCAATGAGAATCACTAGTACAAACTACTCAAGTACCCAAGTACTCGACCACTTAAACCGTCCAGACCGCAAATTACCTATTCAGCAGCAGGGGTTTCAGTGCTTTCTGCAGCATCTGACGTTGCTGCGGTAGCAGCTTCGCTGGCTTTTGCTTCGTCACGTTGCTTTTTGTGGGCAATAAAACGAGCTTGTGCCTCGGTGTATTGACGTTCCCACTCTTCGCGTTGGGTTTCAAATCCTGGCTTCCATTCCTGTGAATCAGGATCGAAACCTTCTGGGTAAATGAAATTACCGGCTTCGTCATAACGTGCTGGCATTCCATATTGAGTTGGATCAAATGCTTCGATCTCAACTTCATGTCCTTCATTGGCTTGCTTCAATGAAAGTGAAACACGACGACGCTCAAGGTCAATATCAATGATCTTAACGAAAATATCATCATCAACTTGAACTACCTGCTCTGGAATTTCGACATGGCGCTCTGCAAGTTCAGAAATATGAACTAAGCCTTCAATTCCTTCATGCACTCGAACAAATGCACCGAATGGAACCAATTTAGTTACTTTTCCAGCAACAACCTGGTCAATCGTATTTGTGCGTGCAAAGTGCTGCCAAGGATCTTCTTGAGTTGCTTTAAGTGAAAGTGAAACGCGCTCGCGTTCAAAATCTACTTCAAGAACTTCAACAGTTACCGGCATGCCAACTTCAACGACCTCGTTTGGATGATCGATGTGCTTCCATGAAAGCTCGCTTACGTGAACTAGACCATCAACTCCGCCAAGATCAACAAATGCACCGAAGTTAACAATTGATGAAATTGTTCCGGAACGTACTTGACCCTTTTGAAGTTGATTCAAGAAAGTCGTACGAGTCTCAGATTGGCTTTGCTCAAGGAATGCACGACGAGACAAAACTACGTTGTTGCGGTTTTTGTCGAGTTCGATAATACGAGCTTCGATCTCTTTACCAATATATGGAGTTAAATCACGGACGCGGCGCATTTCGACAAGAGATGCTGGCAAGAAGCCACGAAGTCCAATGTCAACGATTAAGCCACCCTTAACAACTTCAATGACTGTTCCTTTGACAACTTCGTCACGCTCTTTCATTCCTTCAATGGTTCCCCATGCACGCTCGTATGTTGCGCGCTTCTTGGAAAGAATTAAACGTCCCTCTTTATCTTCTTTTTGCAAGACGAGAGCTTCGATGCGATCCCCCACTGA
>JBILFD010000164.1:0-2693 GCA_044351765.1 Candidatus Nanopelagicaceae bacterium
AGTTCCATGTGCGTGGGTATCACCAAAGAGTGAATTTTTCCAGCCACCAAATGAGTAGTAAGCAACAGGTACTGGGATAGGCACGTTGATGCCAACCATTCCAACTTGAACTTCATTTTGGAATTTGCGCGCTGCTCCACCATCGTTAGTGAAAATTGCTGTTCCGTTTCCGTAAGGGTGGTTGTTAATTAGCGCTAAACCTTCGTCATAACTTTTTACGCGGAGCACGCTAAGAACCGGACCAAAGATTTCATCGGCATAGATGCTCATCTTTGGAGTTACGTGATCAAACAGAGTTGGGCCGAGCCAAAATCCCTCGGCTTTGCCGGCAAAAACTGTTTCGCGTCCATCAGCTACCAAAGTGGCGCCTGATTTCACTCCAGCTTCTAGATAAGAAGCCACCTTGTCGCGGTGTGCTTTTGTGACAAGCGGCCCCATGTCGCTGCCTTCGCGGCCATCACCAGTTTTAAGAGTTTTCATTCGTTCAGCAATTTTGGATACAAGTAAATCTCCGATTGGTTCAACTGCAACAACGGCAGAGATTGCCATACAACGCTCACCGGCAGATCCAAATCCAGCGTTGATTGCTGCATCTGCGGCTAAATCTAAATCGGCATCAGGTAACACAAGCATGTGATTTTTTGCTCCACCAAGTGCTTGCACGCGTTTCCCACTTTTTGCAGCATTCTCATAAACATATTTGGCAATTGCTGTAGATCCAACAAAAGAAACAGAAGAGATATCAGGATGTTCGAGAATTCGATCAACTGCAACTTTGTCACCGTGCACAACGTTAAAAACTCCATCTGGAAGTCCAGCTTCTTTCCATAATGCAGCGATGTAATTAATTGCTGATGGATCTTTTTCACTTGGCTTGATGATTACCGTGTTACCGGCAGCGATTGCAACGGGGAAAAACCACATTGGAACCATGGCTGGAAAATTAAATGGTGAAATTATTGCGGCAACACCTAAAGGTTGGCGGATTGAATAAACATCAATTCCATTTGATACTCCTTCGGAGTATCCACCTTTTAGTAAATGTGGAATTCCACAAGCAAATTCAACAACTTCAAGTCCACGAGTTACCTCACCAAGAGCATCTGATAAAACTTTGCCGTGCTCACTTGTGATTAGCGCAGCGATCTCTGATTTACGTTCGTTTAATAGGTGACGAAACGCAAACATGATTTGGGCACGCTTAGTTATTGAAGTTGTGCTCCACTCTGCAAAAGCTGTCTTAGCAACTGAGACAGCGTGATCAACTTCAGAGTTGTTAGCAAAATCTACTTTTCCAGAGATCTGTCCAGTGGCTGGGTCATAAACATCACCAGTGCGCCCGGATGCACTTTTAAATTCATTTCCGGCAATCCAGTGGTGGATCTGGTTCACGGTTATTCCCCGATTCTGAAACTGAATGGATATTCCTTTTGTCCTATTACCAAGGATAGTATTTAGGCTTATTCACAATCTAGGGGAGTCATGATGGCAAGTCCAAAAATGCGTGTAGCCGTAGGTCAATATCCAGTGGTAACCAAGGAATATTTGGATTATGCGCTGGCCCTTGGTTGTGAGGGAGTTTCATTTAATGTTCCAGAAATTCCAGGATCAGCCAAGTGGGACGAAAAGGACATCCGTGAATTTATAAAGCCAGTATTAGCTGCTGGGCTAACCGTTGAGTCTTTTGAGAATGTGCCTAACCATTTTTATGACAAAGCGATGCTTGGGCTTCCAGGACGCGATGAACAAATTGAAAATATGCGCCACACCATTAAATCAATGGGCGCAGCTGGGGTAAAAATCCTTGGTATGCATTGGATGCCACAGATTGTTTGGCGGACAGATTTGAATCACAGCGGTCGTGGAAACTCATACGTTTCTATTTATGATCATTCAATTGTTGAAGATAGAAGTCGAGATAGTGAGATTTGGGTTGCGCGTCGTGATTTAAGAGATCCAAATATTAAGGACACATTCACACGCGGAAATTTTGTTCCACTAGGCGTCGATTCACTTTCAGTTGAACAGATGTGGGAAAACTTTGAATATTTTGTCAAAGGCGTTATTACTGCATGCGAGGAAGCAGGAGTCATTCTTTGTTTCCACCCAGATGATCCACCTGCACAAGAGTTGCACGGTATTGGAAGAATTTTAACAAGTGTTGATAATTTAGATCGAGCAGTACATATTGTTGATTCTCCAAATTTGAAACTTGAACTTTGCTTAGGAACTGTTTCAGAAATGGGTGGGGAGAAGACAGTGATGGATGCTGTTAATCGTTTTGCACCTATTGATAAAATTGCGTATATACATTTACGTGATGTGCAAGGAACATTCCCAGTTTTCGCAGAGTGCTTCTTAGGAGAAGGAAATTACAAACCATATGAAGTTGTGAAGGCTTTGCACAAGCACGGATTCACTGGTGCGATCTTGGATGACCACACGCCTGGATTAACCGGTGATGATCCTTATGGTTATCGTGGTCGTGCTCACGCGATTGGTTATATCCAAGCCTTGATTGAGGTTGTTACCAACAATTGAGTAGAAACCAAAAAGTAGGTGGCGACGAAAAATGGTTGCACCTATTTTTAGCAATTGGGGTTTTCTGGGGTTGTTCTTTTCTCTTTATTGAGCAGGCTCTTAAATTTTTAAACCCTGTCGGGGTTTCCTTTTTGCGTTGCTTCTTTGGTGCA
>JBILFD010000186.1:0-2673 GCA_044351765.1 Candidatus Nanopelagicaceae bacterium
ATGTTGGAAATCCGCATGCGGTTGCAATCATTTCAGATCTAGATCAAGTCGGTGATCTAACTGCTGCACCCGTAGTACTCCCAGATGACATTTATCCAGATGGAGTCAATATCGAATTTGTAAAAATCACAGGCGACAATGAAGTGCAGATGCGAGTGTATGAACGCGGTTCAGGTGAAACTAGATCATGCGGCACCGGAATTTGCGCAGTTGCATTGGCCGCAAACATTTATAGCAAGAGGTCACTTCCTGCGAAATGGATCGTTAATCCTCCGGGTGGACGATTAACGGTTGAGTTAGATCCACATTCAAATGCAACACTCACTGGTGCTGCCGTTATCTTGCAAGATTTTGAAGTTGAGATTTAGTGAGTTCTGAAGAGCTTTATTTAGAACTGCTTCGCGAGAATGAGCGATTGCGAAATCAGATCACTGAAGGCGGCGAAGTTTTAGCCGATGATGAAAATTTCCAACTGGAACTCGAGGAACGTCGCTCTCTTCGAAGAGTGGTGGGAATTTCAACCGAACTTGAAGATGTTTCGATTGCTGAAAACCGACAACTTCGTTTAGAACGTGTTGTGCTGGTTGGAGTATGGACAGAAGGTTCAAGTACGGATGCGGAAAATTCATTACGGGAGTTAGCGGCTTTAGCCGAGACAGCAGGCTCTGAAGTTCTAGAAGGTTTAATGCAACGCCGCGATAAACCCGATTCAGCAACATTTATTGGATCTGGAAAGGTAAGTGAGTTGCGGCAAGTAGTTGCGCAAACTGGGGCAGATACCGTGATTTGCGATGGCGAACTATCACCAAGCCAATTGCGACAGTTAGAAGATAAAGTAAAGGTAAAAGTTGTTGATCGCACTGCATTGATTTTGGATATTTTTGCCCAACATGCCAAGAGTCGTGAAGGTAAAGCTCAAGTTGAATTAGCGCAGATGTCTTACTTACTTCCACGATTGCGTGGATGGGGTGATTCACTATCGCGCCAGGTAGGTGGACGTGCAGGTGCTGGTGGTGCAGGCGGTGTTGGCATCGGTGGTCGTGGTCCGGGTGAAACAAAGATCGAAGTAGATCGCCGGCGGATTCGCGATCGTATGGCCAAATTACGCAAAGATATTAAAGAGATGAAAGTTGCCCGCGAAACTAAGAGACAAGAGCGTGATCGAAACACAATTCCATCTGTTGCGATTGCTGGTTATACAAATGCTGGGAAATCTTCTTTGCTAAATCGCTTAACTGGTGCAGGAGTACTCGTTGAGAATGCACTTTTCGCCACATTGGATCCAACCACGCGCAGAACGCAAACTGGAGATGGTCGGGTTTATACATTGACGGACACAGTCGGATTTGTGCGCCACTTGCCACATCAATTAGTAGACGCCTTTAAATCAACACTTGAAGAGGTTGAAGGCGCAGCATTAATTGTTCATGTGGTCGATGGATCGCATCCAGATCCACGCGAACAGATCCGCGCAGTGCGAGAAGTGATTGACGAGATTGGCGCAGGTGCGATCCCAGAAATTATCGCGATTAATAAAAGCGATATTGCAGACCCAGATTTGATTGTCGAATTGGTGCGTTCGATTCCAGGAAGTATCGCGATCTCTGCGCAAAGTGGATTTGGAATTGAACGCTTAGTTGCGGCAATAGAGGCGGCCTTACCTCATCCAAAAATAGAGATCACAGTTACAGTTCCATACTCACGCGGTGATCTAGTTTATGCCATTCATGAAAGCGGCGAAATATTTAGCGAAGAGTATGTAGAAGAAGGAACGTTAATTCACGCGCTAGTTAATGAAAAATTAGCGGCGAAAATTAACGATGTAGTTTTACTTAAGTGAGCGAAGAACAGCGGTAACTTTTCCTAAGATCTCAGCATTGTCACCGTTGATTGGTGAAAAGGCTGGGTTAGCAGGAAGTAACCAGATGTGACCATCGCGACGTGTAAATGTTTTTACAGTTGCTTCGCCATCAATCATCGCTGCAACGATCTCGCCTTTTTCGCAACTTTGTTGCGATCTAATAACTACAAAATCTCCGTCGCAAATTGCGGCTTCAATCATTGATTCGCCAACAACTTTCAACATAAACAATTCGCCATCTCCAACTAAAGAAGCAGGTAATGGAAAACTCTCTTCAATATCTTGTTCTGCCAAGAGGGGAGCGCCGGCTGCGATTCGACCAACAAGTGGAACTTCACGCATTTGATCTAAGGAGTACTTATCGCCAGCTGAACTGGTTGATTGATCTTGATCCGGAAGCAAAATTTCGATCGCTCGGCCACGAGTTGGGTCGCGACGGATCCATCCTTTTTCCTCGAGCAGCTCTAATTGGTACTTAACACTTGAAGGGGAGGCCAAACCTGCTGCTTGGCCAATTTCACGCATAGAAGGCGGATATCCCTGGTCGTGGAGGGCGGCTTTGATGACTCCCAGGATCTTGAGCTGGCGGGGGGTTAAGCCGTGTTCATCGGGCTCATCTGTCCCGTCTGTCTCGTCATGGAGCTCAGGAACGGTGATTTCTGCTGCTTTTTTGGTGGCCATAGCGCAACTTTACCTTGGAAATAGAAATTATTCAAACATCTGTTCGAATTTTCTTGACATATGTCAGTGGGGTGGAGTTTAATTCGAACACACGTTCTAATCCGTCTAGAACGTGGTAAGTATTCGCCAGA
>JBILFD010000165.1:0-2671 GCA_044351765.1 Candidatus Nanopelagicaceae bacterium
GTTTGATAGCTTCAAGTAATGCTGCCTTGATTTTGGGATCCAATTCATCAAGAGCCTTTTGAATGACCTTCGCTGGAACTCGTAATTGCGGAATTTCTACGCCATCAATTTCAGCGGTAATGGCGATGACTGCCTTTTCGCCCTCTTTTTTAATTCTTTCAAGTAACGGCTTCACTGTCACAAGAGCGGCCTCGATATCCATCTCGGCCCTGGGCAACAGATTGCGGAGATTGGCTCTACTGAAATCTTGGTTTCCGGTTAGATCAATTCTGCGTATCAATCGATCTGCCGGTGTGCTCACCTGCATACTCTACCGAACCAATTCGCTTGGAGGCCGGAGCAATTAATGAATTACTACACCAGACATGCGGGCCCTAATAGTGCTTTTAGATCAGCACTCAAACTCGGTGAAACGCTCACCCTTAAGCCGTCATCGATCTTCATAACAGTGCTACTCGTTGGGCTATCTAGCCTGAGGTGGACTTCAGTCGCTCCTGGGTGAGAACGCAAAACTTCTTTCATGCGATCGATAATAGGCGGGGTGCACCTTGCGAACGGGAGCGAAACAATCAGTGGTCCGCGACGTTCCTGCGACAAATCTGGAAGTGATAAATCCAAGGCCATAATTCGAGGTGTGTCTTCGCGTCGATCTACTCGGCCCCTAACGATCACAACTACATCTTCCGAAAGTGCAGTTGCGTGTTGAGAATAAGTGTTTGAAAAGAACATCACATCAATAGCACCAGCTAAATCTTCGATGGTGACTATTGCCCAAGATGCTCCAGCTTTCGTAACTTTTCGTTGAATTGAAGTTACCAATCCACCGATAGTCACAATGTCGTCATGACCAACTTCATCTCCTGAAATTTCACTGATCGGGCGATCAACTAGTGCCGCCAAAGTGGATTCAATTCCAAGTAAAGGATGGTCGGAAACATAAAGTCCAAGCATCTCGCGCTCATGTGCAAGCAGCGTTGATTTATCCCACTCTTCAATTGGATACTTCAATTCCAATCCAGTGACTTCATCACCTGTGGTTGAACCAAATAAGTCGTACTGACCAAGTGCTTCTGCGCGCTTTGCCTCAATAACACTGTCCAGTGCTTCTAAGTAGATTGCCATTAAGCCACGACGCGTATGGCCAAGTGAGTCAAATGCTCCAGCCTTGATTAGAGATTCAATAGTTTTTTTGTTGCAAACATTTCCATCTACCTTGGCTAAGAAATCATCAAATGAAGTGAACTTCCCTTTTTTAATCCGTGTGGCTGCAATAGAGGCGACAACTCCTTCGCCCACATTTCTTACTGCTGCTAATCCAAACCGGATATCTACTCCACGAGGTGTGTAGTCGGCATCAGATTCATTTACATCTGGCGCTAATACTTTGATTCCCATCCGTCGTGATTCATTTAAATAAAGGGCACTTTTATCTTTGTCATCCCCAACACTTGTTAGAAGTGCCGCCATGTACTCTGCAGGATAATTAGCTTTTAGATATCCAGTCCAATAGGAAACCATTCCATATCCAGCGCTATGTGCACGGTTAAATGCGTAGTCAGAGAATGGAACCAAAATCTCCCAAAGCATTTCAATTGATTGATCTGAGTAACCACGCTCGCGCATTCCAGCCTGAAATGGAATGTATTCCTTATCAAGAATCTCTTTCTTTTTCTTTCCCATTGCTCTGCGAAGAAGATCCGCACCACCAAGTGAGAATCCAGCTAATTTTTGGGCAATCGCCATTACCTGCTCTTGGTAAACGATCAATCCGTAGGTATCCCCCAGAATCTCTTCTAGTGGTTCAGCAAGTTCGCGGTGAATTGGCGAAACCGGTTTTCTTTTATTTTTCCGATCTGCGTAATCATTGTGGGCGTTCGCACCCATTGGTCCAGGGCGATACAGCGCGATAACTGCTGAGATATCCTCAAATGAATCTGGGGCAAGTGAACGAAGCAAAGATCTCATCGGCCCACCATCGAGTTGGAACACTCCAAGAGTTTCACCGCGAGCTAACATTTCGAAGGTCTTTTTATCATCCAAGGGCAATTCTTCTAATTTAAAAACTTCATCTCTGTTCGACTTGATATTTCTAAGACAATCATCAAGCACAGTTAAGTTTCTTAAACCTAAGAAATCCATTTTGAGTAATCCGAGAGCTTCACAAGCACCCATATCAAATTGAGTAATAATGGAACCATCGGCTTCACGACGTTGAATTGGAATAACATCAAGCAGCGGCTCTTTACTTAAAATTACGCCAGCTGCGTGAACTCCCCATTGCCGCTTTAAGCCTTCAAGTCCTTTTGCAGTATCTATAACGCGTTTAATATCTGGATCTGCATCGTACAGAGCACGCACTTCGCCAGCTTCAATATATCTATCATCATCAGGATTGAAGACTCCAGCTAATGAGATCTCTTTACCCATTACCGCTGCAGGAAGTGCTTTAGTTACCCGTTCACCGATTGCATATGGATAACCCAATACTCGAGTTGCATCTTTAATTGATTGCTTAGCCTTGATAGTTCCGTAAGTAATAATCTGTGCAACTCGTTCTTCACCATACTTTTCAGTTGCATACCTAATCATTTCGCTACGATGGCGCTCATCAAAATCTAAATCGATATCAGGCATCGAGATACGTTCTGGATTTAGGAATCGCTCAAAAAGT
>JBILFD010000166.1:0-2670 GCA_044351765.1 Candidatus Nanopelagicaceae bacterium
ATAAATCTGCAAAACGCTCTACAGAGCCTTCCTTAATTTTTGCCTTAAATTGATGCCGGACAATATTTGCCATTAAAGATCAGCAAACCCGATGAACTTTGGCTTATTGGCATTTAACTTCATCTTGATTCTCAATTTCGCTGATGAGTTAGCAGGCAATTCCACCGCAAAAGAATTCTTGTTCACCTCAGTGGTGACACTTTCTTCGTGTAGTTCTGGTGATCCATAAGCTCTTCTTGAACCAGGGTAAATAAGTAGCGCTGATTTGTCACCAGTATAAATTGACTTTTCATATCCATCTACAAAGCGGTCGCCATGCTTTGGATCGGTACTTTCTGATTGCTGAGTAATCGACTCAAATTGATGCTCACCAAAAGCCCCAGCAAGAAGGACCACTCTGCGAGTTTGAGTGATGCTGGTATTTACCAATTCAACCCAGGTTTCATCCTTGGTTATTTTGGTTACCAATGCCGCAACTTCATGCGGTAAGCCGATCCGACCAGCATCTGCATCAAAATATCTAAGTCGTGCTACCTGTAAGCCACCGTTGTAAAGAACTTGTGGCGCTCCCAAAGTTAATTGAGTCAAGATTTCAGTAACAATCGGTTGCACCTCTTGCCAGAAATGAATGTTGACTCCACCAGGTCCACTGATTACTTCGGTCTCCATTAATCGCATTCTGCGAGCCACTTGACCTAAAGCCATAGCTAAAGCAGTAGCTGGATAATTTTCATTTTTCCCATGTAGGTACAAGAACCACGGTGCCTCATGACCGGCTTCTTCTTTGTTTCGAGTAGGAGATAGATAACTACCGAATGGCGAAATACCCTCAATTAATTCCTCCATAAATTTGGTGTCTTCGTCACTCATTGATAAGTACCAAAGCCACATTGGAAGACTCATAATCATTGGCGAATAATCAAACCAACCATCTTTTCCATAACGATAAGGAACAAGCACTACAGGCTTATCAACTGGAACGCCAAATCTTTCGGTTCCCGCTTGCAAACTACTTTCAGTTTCAATAATTGTGCCAACGCGTCCAAGAGATTTAACTTTTTGGAGCACTGTTCTGGTTAGCTGCAATACGCTTTTGTCTCCTGATACCAAAATTGCATTTAAAGCTGCGACCAAGGTTGCATGCGAGACACTGTAGAAACCGTGTGGCCAGGTCCATCCGTAATGTCCACCAAACCATCGACCATCGTGCAATCCACCAACTTCGCCGTTCGGGGCAACGTTGTCAGGAACAATTCCATCATTGGCTTCTGCTCGATCTACCCATCCTTGAATGTACTTAGTAATCCAATCCGCAGAGCTTTGCTCATTGTCGTAAAGCCATTGGTTAGCAACCAAAGAAGTCACAGCGAGATTTACTGCAACATCTCCATAGCCTAAAACGCGTTCCATTTCGGCAGCCATCAGCATAGATTTTTCTTTAACTGCCAAGTCATCCCACTCATTAATACCTTCTACGTAATGCAATGGCAATCCATATGGCTTCATAACCGAATTGATGTCCCCTGCAGGATATCCATCTTGGTTTTCCTGACCCAGACCTGGTCGCAAACCTTCAGATCCGTTATGTGGGGCAGGAATAATGTTTTTGTCTGCAACATAATTTGGTGAGTTTTTGCCAGAATATAGTTCTGCGAATTGTTTAGCTAATTTTTTAAACTCTTGGTCTTTGGGATCGGCAGCACAGATCGCATAAAAAAAGATCATTGATTCGCCTTGATGGAACCAGTCGTATCCGCGTTCATATTGATCTTTAACTAAGCCAAGTTTCGTTAATTGCTCTGTGACGCCTTTCCAGGATTTCTTTGCTGCACTTAGTATTTCTTCGCTTCCACCAAGCATATAAAGCGCTGGCCAGTTGAAAAATGCCTCATAAAAATCATCTGCCCCATCACGAGAATGGTCCATGCTCTGATTGAAAATTAATGAGCCATCTGGATTGCAAAACTTTTCGTCGAAAACTCTCCAGCCTTGATCCATAACCTCAAATAAACGTCGTTGCAAGACTGCCCACTCTGGCATTGTTCGCAGGTAAGTGTGGTCGCGCAAGATTGGGTTTGCGTAGTTGCTGATCTTCCCAAAATTCTTACCTGTCATGACATACCTTTCATTTATTTGGAATGACAGAGATTTAGGATTTCCCTAAATTCCGTACGCTTTCAGTGCGTTCAGACTCCAAAACTTTTCTTTTTCGCTTTCGCTAAAATCTGCTACTAAATACTCTGCCAAGTTAGCTACCTGCTCATAAGATGCTGCCAATTTACAAACTGGCCAATCTGATCCGTACATTATTCGATCGATACCGAATGAATTTAGGACAACATCAAAGTATCTTTTGAAATCATCATTTTTCCAGGCTTGCCAATTTGCTTCAGTCACCATTCCGGAAACTTTACAAAAAACATTTTGATTGGCTGCCAAATTTTCAATTAATTTCGTCCACTCCTTTAATTCCCCATCATCGCCTTTTCCGATATTAGGTTTTCCAATGTGATCTAAGATGAAAGTTGTATCGGGGCACTGTTCTACTAATTTTGCACTTGCAGCTAAATGTGGTGGATCTACCAATAAGTCAAAAGTCAGTCCTTCTGGTACTAACTGGCTGACATTTTTTACAACTTGATCACTTGAGAGCCACTGGGTATCTGTTCT
>JBILFD010000167.1:0-2656 GCA_044351765.1 Candidatus Nanopelagicaceae bacterium
ATTCGCGAAACTCTTCTAAACTCATGATCAAATCTCAATCTCGTTTGAGAAGCATGAGTGCGAACCGGTATGACATGCGCCGCCCTTTTGATTCACACGGAGCAATATCGCATCGCCGTCACAATCTAAAGATGCAGAAACCACCTCTTGAGTATTTCCAGATGTTGCACCTTTAACCCAAAGTTCATTTCTACTTCTGCTCCAGTAAGTGGCTTGATGGCTTTCCAAGCTCTGTTCAAGTGCTTGACGGTTCATCCACGCAAGCATTAAAACTTCATTACTTTCATCTTCTTGGACCACTACAGCCACGAGGCCATTTTCGCGGTCAAGTAAATTCGCTAGATCAGCGGAAATATTCATCCGGCTATTCTCCCCTATTTATGGCCAATCGTGCATTTGCCGTTCAGCGAATCAGGTATCCAGCGGAGCGCAAGAAATCTTTAACCTGCGAAATCCGATAGACCCCAAAATGAAAAACACTAGCCGCCAGAAGTGCATCCGCACCTGCATCGATGGCTCGTGCAAAATCCTCAAGCGCACCGGCACCACCACTAGCAATCAAGGGGGTCGAAATATGGGGACGCATTACTTGAATCATCTCTAGGTCATACCCTGCCCGCGTGCCATCAGCATCCATAGAATTAAGCAAAATTTCTCCAACACCCAAATCACAAGCTTTCTTCACCCATTCAATTGCATCAATTCCAGTACCTTGCGTTCCGCCATGAGTTGTAAGTTCAAAAGCACTTGAAGTTGCGCCACGTCTGGCATCGACAGACAAAACTAGAACTTGTGCTCCAAATTGTTGAGTGATCTCGCTAAGCAACTCAGGCCTTTGGATTGCTGCGGTGTTTACTGAAATTTTATCTGCACCAGCCCTTAGTAATTTATCAACATCAGCAACTGTTCGTACTCCTCCACCGACAGTTAAAGGGATAAAAACTTGTTCAGCGGTGCTGCTGACAACATCATATGTAGTCTGACGATTTCCTGTGCTCGCACTGATATCAAGAAAAGTTAATTCATCTGCACCTTCAAGACCATAAACTCTCGCCATCTCAACTGGATCACCTGCATCTTGTAGATTTGTAAAATTAATACCCTTTACAACCCTTCCTTCTGTTACATCTAAACAAGGAATAATTCGTATAGATGGATTCACTATTTACTTACTCTCGCTAACGCTTCACTTAAAGTAAATGCACCTGCATAAAGTGCTTTGCCAACAATTGCACCTTCCACACCTATTCCTGTTAATTCTTTAAGAGCCTCAAGGTCGGCAAGTGATGAAACGCCACCGCTTGCAATAATGGGGCGATCGGTTGCTGCGGCAACTTCCTTTAACAAATTTATATTTGGGCCCATTAAAGTTCCATCTTTCGCGACATCTGTTAAAACATAACGTGCGCACCCATCGCGATCTAATCTCTCAATAGTTTCGAAAAGATTTCCACCCTCGGTGGTCCAACCACGCGCTGCCAAAGTGTGGCCACGAACATCTAGCCCTACGGCAATTTTTTCACCATGCTTGGCTATAACTTGTGCAGTCCAATCAGGATTTTCCAGTGCTGCGGTTCCTAAATTGATTCGAGCGCACCCAGTAGCTAATGCGCGCTCCAGAGATTCGTTGTCGCGAATTCCACCAGAGAGTTCAACTTTGACATCTAGTGCGCCAACTACTTCAGCAAGGAGCTCCGCATTACTGCCAATGCCAAAAGCAGCATCTAGATCTACCAAATGTATCCATTCGGCACCGGCATTTTGAAAATCTAGCGCGGCATCAAGTGGATCTCCATATTTTGTTTCATTCTCAAGCGCACCTTGAACCAATCGAACTGCTTGGCCATCTTTAACATCTACGGCAGGTAAAAGAATTAAGCGCATTTTGCTATCCAATTCTCAATCAATTTGGCGCCAGCATCCCCAGATTTCTCAGGATGAAATTGCGTAGCACTAAGCGGTCCATTTTCTACTGCGGCAATAAATTTTCCGCCGTAATTACCCCAACTAACTTTTGCTTTTTTCAAAGGTGAATGCGGGTCTTCTTCCCACTCTTGTGCCGCAAAAGAGTGCACAAAATAAAATCTTTCCTTTTCTACTCCGGCAAAAAGTTCACTTTGTGGTGCGACATCAATCAAATTCCAACCCATATGCGGAAGTTTCGGATCTTGCAATTTAGTGACAGTGCCATTCCATTGCCCTAATCCTGGAGTTACTACGTCGTGCTCATCACCAAATGAAAAAAGAGTTTGGGCGCCTACGCAAATACCAAGTGTCTGCAAATTCTTGGTTAAACGTGCATCGACAATTGCATCCGCTCGGTGTTTTAGTAGTCCTTCCATACAAGCAGCAAATGCACCGACCCCAGGAATGACTAAACCGTCAGCATTGATGCATTTTTGAAAATCATTAGTCACTTCAACTTCAGCACCATGTCTTGAAAAAGCTCGCTGAGCAGATTTAATATTCCCAGAGCCGTAATCTAGAATTGCTATCAAAGAACGCCCTTAGTTGATGGAACCCCCGCTACGCCATCAAGTCTGACGGCATCGCGCAATGCGCGAGCAACAGCCTTAAATTGCGCTTCCATAACGTGGTGCGCATTCCGTCCTTCTAAAACGCGGATATGTAATGCGATATGCGCTTCAGCAATCAA
>JBILFD010000168.1:0-2646 GCA_044351765.1 Candidatus Nanopelagicaceae bacterium
CAGTGCAAATGCAGCTGCTCCAATGTGTTCGGGAAGTACCTCTTTTTTCAAGATCGTACGTTGGGCGTAATACTCACCGAGTTTTGCTTCTTCGACTCCGTAAACAGCCGCGCGTTGAGCACCCCATCCGCTCGCGAAAATTCCAGATCCTTGGACAACTCCATCTGGATTAATTCCATTTACCCGGATTCCAAAGGCACCTAACTCTGCGGCAAGCAAACGGACCTGATGTGCTTGATCTGCTTTTGTTGAACCATAAGCAACATTGTTTGGTCCGGCAAAAACTGAGTTCTTAGAAGAGATATAAATAATATCTCCGCCGATTGTTTGAGTCTTCTGCGCAATCATCACCTTAGCGCTTTCGCGGGACACTAAGAATGAACCGCGTGCCATGACGTCGTGCTGTAAGTCCCAATCTTTAACTGAAGTTTCAACAAGTGACTTACTAATTGAAAGTCCAGCATTGTTGACGACAATATCCACTCCGCCAAAAGCCAACGCGGCCGCATCAACACATGCAGCGACTTGCGCCTCATCTGTCACGTCAACAAATACCGCCACTGCTTTATCAGGACCACCGAACTCTGCGGCAACTTTTGTTGCTCCTTCAAGATCTCGATCAGCGATAACTACGCAAGCACCCTCGGCCTGTAGCCGTCTTGCTGTAGCCAAACCGATTCCCGAGGCGGCGCCAGTGACAAGTGCGACTCTGCCTTGTAATGGTTTGCCTTTAGGAGCGCGGCGAAGTTTTGCTTCCTCTAACTCCCAATATTCGATTCGAAACTTCTCAGATTCCGGAATTGGTGCGTAAGTTGAAATCCCTTCAGCGCCGCGCATTACGTTAATTGCATTAATGTAAAACTCACCGGCCACTCGTGCAGTCTGTTTATCTTTTCCAAAAGTAAACATTCCAACACCAGGAATCAAAATAACTGCCGGATCTGCACCTCTCATTGCTGGTGAAGATTTATCAGCATAATGTTGGTAATAAGCGGTGTAATTCTTGCGATACTCCTCATGTAATTCATTTGCCCGCGAAATTGTCTCTTCAATAGAAGCATCAGCAGGAAGATCAATAAACATAGGTGAAACCTTGGTGCGCAAAAAGTGATCAGGGCAGGAAGTTCCAAGTGCAGCCAACTTTGGCGCAGCTTCAGAAGCTATAAAATCCAGCACGACTTGGGCATCAGAAAAATGTCCAACCATTCGCGCATCCCGTGAGGCAATACCGCGCAATGTCGGTGCCAACTTGCTGGCTTTCTCACGGCGAGCGCTCTCTTGAAGTGCAATGCGCTCCTTAATTACTTTTCCAAATGGCTCAGCTTTTGATTTCTTGGAGATGAACTCTTCAGCTTTGTGAATCGCCCATTTCGAACGTTCTTCGCATTCGGCGCTGCTCTCTGCCCAAGTTGTTAAACCATGGCCACCAAGAATGCATCCCTTTGCGTTTGGAAATTTCTTTGCAATCTCTTCCATGTCTAAACCAAGTTGGAAACCTGGTCTGCGCCAATCCACCCAAGCAATCT
This sequence comes from Candidatus Nanopelagicaceae bacterium, assembly GCA_044351765.1. Classification (GTDB taxonomy): domain Bacteria; phylum Actinomycetota; class Actinomycetes; order Nanopelagicales; family Nanopelagicaceae; genus UBA3012. The sequence goes on from JBILFD010000168.1 coordinate 1,527, forward strand.
CCTCACCAAAACACTCTTTAGTGAGAGCCGGACCATCTACGGAGGTTGCTAATGCAATTATCGAATCTGGATGCAGGTGATCTACATGTGCATAATCAACTAATCCGTGCATTGCAGTATCAATGCTTGGTGCTGCCCCGCCACGACCAAATAAGCAGTAATCAAAAAGTGCAACCATCTCGTCTTCTTGGTCGAGGCCTCGATATACCTTTTTCAACGCTTTAACTTTTTCTACATATAGCCCCGCTAGCCCTGCATGCGTAAGTGTGCCAAGGTCTCCTCCGGATCCCTTTACATACATAACTTGTACATCTTCACCAGTTGCTGGGTCAGTTACTGAAACCTTTGCAGAGGTATTTCCACCTGCATAATTTGTATAACGCGGGTCGCTACCTAATCTATTTGAACGCTCAACTAACTCTTTGCTATCTCCCACTTATGCGCCCCACCCTGCCTGAGCCCCGCCAACACGTTCGGCGGCAATCTTTGCTCCGTATCCACTAGCGAGATAAGCCTTCATTGGATCAGCATCTAAGCCCATCTCATTGCGCATCTCACCTAGTAGTGGTCGCACATCAGTGTTGTATGCGTCCATAAAAATGTCATTTGCGGCTAATACATTTCCCTCAAGTTGAGCTTTTTTGAGTTCCACGCGATCAATAAGCAATGCTTTCGCAACAGCTTCTTGAACGTTAGTAATTGATCGAATCTGACCAGGAATTTTATCTTCGATGTTGTGACATTGATCAAGAACATATGAAACTGGAGTTCCAACATCAAATCCCCCTGCACGATTAACTTCATGCATAATTCGGAATAGTTGATAAGGATCAGCAGCGCCAACAATCAGATCATCATCTGCATAGAAACGGGAGTTGAAGTCAAAAGCTCCAAGTCTTCCCTCTCTCATAAGTAATGCGACGATAAATTCGATATTAGTTCCTGGTGCATGGTGTCCGGTATCAACACAAACCATCGCCTTTGGACCTAGCTTCAAGCAATGTGAATATGAAGTACCCCAATCAGGGACATCGGTTGAATAAAAGGATGGTTCAAAGAATTTATACTCGAGCAGCATTCTTTGGTTTGGTCCAAGCCGTTTGTAAGTGATTTCTAGCGA
>JBILFD010000169.1:0-2627 GCA_044351765.1 Candidatus Nanopelagicaceae bacterium
TATCTGCGTCAACTCCTGCGGCAACGCACTCTTTTCCGATTGCAATAGCCGCATGCAAAATCGCTCCTGTAGAAATTCCGGCAAAAATTCCTTCGACATCTAATAATTCGCGTACTCGCTTTACAGAATCTTCAGCTCCAACAGAGAAACGACGAGTAATTACAGATGCATCGTAGAGCTCAGGAACAAAGCCTTCATCAATATTTCGCAATCCATAAACTAATTCACCATAACGAGGTTCTGCGGCGACAATTGAAATATCTGGTTTATGTTCCCGTAAGTAGCGACCAGCACCCATCAAGGTTCCAGTAGTACCAAGGCCGGCAATAAAATGCGTAACTGTTGGCAAATCTTCTAAAATTTCTGGGCCAGTTGAGTTGTAATGCGCATCAGCATTTGCTTGGTTTCCATACTGATAAAGAAAAACCCAATCAGGATTTTTCGCGATTAACTCTTTGGCAACGCGAACTGCTTCATTTGATCCACCAGCAGCAGGGGATGAAATTATTTTTGCGCCCCACATCTCAAGAAGTTGGCGGCGCTCGGCTGAAGTATTTTCTGGCATCACACAAATTAATTTATATCCACGAACTTTTGAAATCATTGCTAAGGAAATTCCAGTATTGCCAGATGTAGGTTCCAAAATAGTGGCACCTGGTTTTAGTGAGCCATCTCGCTCAGCAGCCTCAATCATCGAAAGTGCAGCACGATCTTTCACGGAACCAGTTGGATTGCGATCTTCCATTTTTGCCCATAAGCGAACTTTTGGTGATGGGGATAATTTCGGCAATCCAATTAATGGAGTGTGGCCAACTGAATCAGCTAGCGAATCAAAGCGTGCCATTTGAAGTTAGCAACCGCCAGCAACTGCAGGAAGGATTGTGATGCTATCTCCATCCTTAAGTGCTAAATCAAGTCCGCCAATAAATCGAACATCTTCATCATTCACATACAAATTTATAAATCTACGTAAAGCACCACCATCGAGCAATCGCTCAGCTAAACCAGTGTGGTTGCCATCTAGATCAGAGATGACATCACGCAAAGTCGAACCTTGTGCGCTTACTACTTTTGCCCCGCCGGTATATGGGCGCAAAATGGTAGGGATGCGGACTTCTACTGTTGGATTTCCTGAATTGCTCACGTCGTAAGTATCCCCTATCTACTGGGGCTTTGCTAAATCTAAATTAAGTGATTACTACTTCTTCCTCGGTAACAACGCCATCAATGATCCGAAATGAGCGAAATTCGCTCCTACTTGCAATCTCTTCGCGGGTAGAGACGAGGACATAATGCGCACCTGGCTCAGAGGCATAAGCAATATCGGTACGTGATGGATGAGCTTCGGTAGAGGTATGTGAGTGGTAGATAACCACTGGCTCTTCATCCCGATCATCAAATTCACGGTACAGCCGCAGCAGATCCCCTGACTCAAACTCATAGAAGGTCGGGGAATGGGCAGCGTTAACCATCGGAATGTGTCGTGTGGGCGAATCACTTCCGATTGCTCCGGCAATTACTCCGCAAGCCTCATCTGGATGTACCGCTTCTGCCTCATCCCATATTTCTGAGACGTGCTTAGCGCTGATATGTAAAACCATGGGTAAAGGATACGGCTTAAATCTAAGAATTTAACTCTGCTTTAACTGCGCTTTATGTCTGTTTTAATTCTGCGCCTGCCCAGTGAGTGTGGTCAATAGCATTTCCTGTAGCCAACCCAACCACGCAAATAAATTGTAAAGCGCTCGCTCTGGTTTATCTTCACCCATTTTGCTGTAAACCTCATGAGAGTTTTGGGTAATTTTTAATCGCACACCAAGTGATAAACGCAAATCATTAATGCCCATTAACCATGCTTGTATTAATTCACCTCTCAAAACTATTTGTACTTCTTGACGTTTATCTAATCCGGGCGAATTTAAATCAAGTGCGTGATCATCAAGTACGCCAATTAAACAATCACGAATTGCATGTGCGTGTGCTTTTTTCTTTTCACGCGCACCATCTTCTGTGTAGCGACGAAACTCTGCCGCATCTTTTGGATCTTCATATGCATTCGGCAATAATCTTGCTAAAACTGGATCATCCGGTAATTCATCATTTGTTGAAATGCCAACCATTGCCAATAGCGGATCACTACTTTTACCTTCTTCTTCACTAAGCAACTCAAGTAGTTGCTCAGCCAAACTTTTTAATATTGCACCTTCGTAATGTGTGAATGATGCAACAACTGAACCATCTGGATTTCTTGAAAACCCACTCATGTTCCGCTCCGCTGCAAAGTCGCCCAAAGTCCATACTCGTGCAATCTGGCTACATCATGTTCGCACTCTTCGCGATTTCCTGAATTCACAACAGCTTTTCCTTCGTTGTGAATTTTCATCATTAACTCAGTTGCTTTTTCTTGGCTATATCCAAATAAAACCATCAAAACATGAGTTACATATGTCATTAAGTTCACTGGATCATCCCAAACAATGGTGATCCATGGACTATCGGTGCTGAACGCGGCGAGCGCACTGTCTTCTTCTACCTCTGCTGGTGAAATCGCCATAGCTAACTATCTACCTTTATCTAAACTAATCTGCACTTATCGAATTAAAACTGTGAACTCGTCACTTACCTTA
>JBILFD010000180.1:0-9908 GCA_044351765.1 Candidatus Nanopelagicaceae bacterium
CTTAACTTCAAGAATATTTAATTGAACTTGCTTGCCAGTTAGCTTCTCAAGATCCATGCGAAGACGATCTGCTTCCATTCCACGGCGACCGATAACGATGCCAGGTCGTGCAGTGTGAATGTCGATGCGAACACGTTCACGGGTGCGCTCGATTTCAACACGTGAAATACCAGCGCGCTCCATGCCCTTATCTAGCATGCGACGGATTGCAATATCTTCACCAACATATGCCTTGTACATCTTGTCGGTGTACCAACGAGATTTAAATTCGGTTGTGATTCCCAGACGGAAGCCGTATGGATTTATCTTTTGACCCATTACTTGGCCCCCCGAACTTCAGACACAACAACAGTTATGTGGCTTGTGCGCTTCAAAATTTGGAAAGCACGACCTTGTGCACGTGGACGGAAACGCTTTAACGTCACTCCATCATTTACATAAGCTTCGGTAATCCAAAGCTCTGATGCATCACGAATGCTTGGATCTTTTTGTTTTGCATTTGCAACTGCTGATGCAACTAACTTGTAGAAGACATCACCTGCTGCTTGTGGTGCAAATTTCAAAATCGTAAGTGCCTCATCAGCTTTAACGCCACGGATCAAATCAATAACCCGACGTGCTTTTTGAGGAGTAATACGGACATCACGCAAGATTGCGCGAGCCGAAATTGCTTCAGTATTAGATGACACGCTTGGCCCTCCGATCGTCGCCTTTAATGTGACCTTTGAAGGTACGAGTTGGTGCAAACTCACCGAGTTTGTGACCAATCATTGCTTCAGTAACAAAGACAGGTATGTGCTTGCGACCATCATGAACAGCGATGGTGTGACCGATCATGTCCGGAGTGATCATCGAACGACGAGACCATGTCTTGATGACATTTTTCGTGTTCTTCTCATTTTGCGCCTCAACCTTTTTGGAAAGGTGTGAGTCCACAAATGGACCTTTTTTTAGGCTACGTGGCATCGAAGGTTCCTATCGCTTCTTGTTCTTCGGACGACGGCGGACGATTTGTTGATCGCTAGCTTTCTTCTTACGTGTGCGACCTTCAGGCTTACCCCAAGGTGTAACCGGGTGACGGCCACCAGAAGTTTTACCTTCACCACCACCATGTGGGTGATCAACTGGGTTCATAACAACACCACGAACCGTTGGACGACGACCCTTCCAACGCATTCTTCCGGCCTTGCCAAAATTAATATTTGATTGCTCAGCGTTACCAACTGTGCCGATGGTTGCGCGACAACGTACATCTACATTTCGCACTTCACCTGATGGCATACGTAGTTGTGCCCAGGCTCCTTCTTTTGCAACAAGTTGCACACTTGCACCAGCAGAACGAGCAATCTTTGCTCCCCCACCAGGACGAATTTCAATTGCGTGAACCACAGTTCCAACAGGAATGTTGCGAAGCGGCAAGTTATTTCCTGGCTTGATATCTGCGCTTGGGCCGTTTTCAATAACAGCACCTTGCTCTAAATTGTTTGGAGCAATGATGTAACGCTTCTCGCCATCTGCGTAATGCAGAAGTGCGATGCGAGCTGTGCGGTTTGGGTCATACTCAATATGAGCAACCTTCGCTGGCACACCATCTTTGTCATTGCGAACAAAATCAATTAAGCGATAGGCACGCTTGTGTCCTCCACCTTGGTGACGAACAGTGATGCGTCCAGCAGAGTTACGTCCACCTTTGCTGTGAATCGGACGAACCAAAGATTTCTCTGGGGTTGTACGAGTAATTTCAGCAAAGTCGGAAACGCTCATGCCACGTTGGCCCGGTGTTGTCGGCTTTAACTTACGAATTCCCATTAGTAGATTCTCTTTTCTAAATTCTTAGGAGACTGGTCCGCCGAAGATATCGATGCGATCCCCAGCAGCGATTTGTACAATCGCGCGCTTGGTATCACTCCGACTACCCATACCGAAACGAGTGCGCTTGGTCTTACCTTTACGGTTCAAGGTATTGACGCTAAGCACCTTCACTCCGAAGACTTTTTCAACCGCGATCTTGATCTCGGTCTTATTTGCATCCGTTGCAACCAAGAAGGTGTATTTATTTTCATCAAGTAGTCCATAAGACTTCTCTGAAACTACTGGTGAAAAAAGTACTGAGCGATGATCTCTACTCATTATGCGCTCACCTCTGCTTTCTCGGCACGAGCTGCTAGGAAATCTTTAATCGCTTGATGTGTGAAAACAACATCATCTGATTTAACGACATCGTAAGCATTTAGTTGATCTGGAACGATCAAATGCATATCGGTTGCATTTCGCAAACTTCTCCATGCATCTACTTCTTCACGTGAAATAACTACGAGAAGTTGTTTGCGATCTGAGAATTGGCGAACTGCGGCAAGTGCACCCTTTGTTGAAGGAGAATCACTAGCCAAAATTTCAGTGACAACGTGGATCCGTGAATTGCGAGCGCGATCAGACAAAAGTCCGCGTAGTGCTGCAGCAATCATTTTCTTTGGAGTGCGTTGTGCATATGAACGAGGTACTGGACCGTGTGCAACTCCACCGTGGCGCTGATTAGGAGAACGGGTTGAGCCCTGACGAGCGCGACCGGTTCCTTTCTGCTTGAACGGTTTCTTTCCACCACCACTTACTTCACCACGGTTCTTAACTTTGCTGGTTCCCTGACGGGCAGCAGCAAGTTGAGCAACAACAACTTGGTGAATTAATGGAACGTTGGTCTGTACATCGAAAAGTTCAGCTGGAAGATCAATGCTTCCGGCAGCTTTTCCAGATGCGTTTTTAATCTCAATTGTTAATGACATTACGCACCTGCCTTCGCTGCGGCTCGAACAAGAATTAAGCCACCAATTGGACCAGGGACTGAACCTTTAATTAATAGGTAACCCTTTTCGGTATCAACTGCATGGAGAGTCAGACTCTGAGTCGTGACTTTTTCATTTCCCATACGTCCGGCCATTTTTAAACCTTTAAATACGCGACCTGGTGTTGCGCATGCTCCAATTGATCCAGGCATGCGGTGTTTACGATCAACACCGTGCGATGCACCTAAACCACCGAAACCGTGACGCTTCATTACACCGGCAGTTCCTTTACCAGTGCTGGTTCCAGTTACATCAACTAGATCTCCAGCAGCAAAGATATCTGCGTTAATTTCTCCGCCAACTTCGTATGCAGAGACATCATCTAAACGAATCTCAGCAACAGAGCGACGAGGAGTAACTCCAGCTTTTGCAAAGTGACCAGCAAGTGGCTTTGTAACTTTGCGTGGATCAATCGAACCGTATGCAATTTGAATTGCGCTATATCCATCTTTTTCAAGAGTGCGGATTAACGTAATTGCACATGGTCCAGCTTGAATAACAGTTACCGGAACGATCCGGTTATTTGCATCAAAGACTTGAGTCATTCCCAGCTTTGTGCCAAGAATGCCCTTTCGGGTGTGTGGGTGAGTACTAGTTAGTGTCATTTTTTCTACCCCTACAACTTAATCTCAATGTCGACGCCAGCAGGGAGGTCGAGTCGCATCAAGGAGTCAACAGTCTTAGGCGTTGGATCGATGATGTCGATCAAACGCTTGTGTGTGCGCATTTCAAAATGCTCACGACTGTCCTTGTACTTGTGCGGTGAACGAATTACACAAAATGTATTTCGCTCTGTAGGCAGTGGAACTGGTCCGGCAACCTTTGCACCTGTGCGCTCAACTGTTTCGACGATTTTTTTCGCCGAAGAGTCAATCACCTCATGGTCATAGGCCTTGAGCCGAATACGAATCTTTTGACCCGCCATGCTCCTCGCCCTCCTCTCGCTTGCTTAATTACAACTGTTTGTTAATTAATTACTTTTACTTGTGGATCTTTACAACGCGACCGGCGCCAACTGTGCGGCCACCTTCACGAATAGCAAAACGCAATCCTTCTTCCATAGCGATTGGCTGGATGAGGGCAACCTTCATCTCAGTGTTATCGCCAGGCATAACCATTTCGGTTCCACTTGGAAGCGTTACGACGCCGGTGACGTCAGTAGTGCGGAAGTAGAACTGTGGACGGTAGTTGTCGAAGAATGGTGTGTGACGTCCGCCTTCATCCTTTGAAAGGATGTAAACGCTGGCATCAAAATCAGTGTGTGGAGTAATTGATCCTGGCTTGCAACACACTTGACCGCGCTCAACATCTTCACGCTTTGTTCCACGTAGAAGAAGTCCAACGTTTTCGCCCGCGCGACCTTCATCAAGAAGCTTGCGGAACATTTCAACGCCGGTAACGGTGGTCTTTTGTGATGCTTCTTTAATTCCAACGATTTCGATTTCTTCGTTGACCTTAACGATGCCGCGCTCAATACGACCGGTGACAACAGTTCCGCGACCAGTGATTGTGAATACATCTTCAACTGGCATAAGGAATGGTTTGTCGATTTCACGCTCTGGTGTTGGGATTGACTCATCTACTGCAGCCATTAGACCCATAAGAGCGTCAGCCCACTTTGCATCTCCTTCGAGAGCTTTAAGTGCTGATACGCGTACGACTGGGATGGTGTCTCCTGGGAACTCATATAGTGAGAGAAGTTCGCGAACTTCCATCTCAACTAGTTCCAAGATTTCTTCATCATCAACCATGTCGGACTTATTAAGTGCAACAACAATTGCTGGTACGCCAACCTGACGAGCAAGTAGTACGTGCTCTTTTGTCTGTGGCATTGGACCATCTGTTGCAGCAACTACAAGAATTGCTCCATCCATCTGTGCAGCGCCGGTGATCATATTTTTGATGTAGTCGGCGTGACCTGGGCAGTCGACGTGCGCATAGTGACGCTTCTCGGTCTGATACTCAATGTGAGCGATCGAGATAGTGATACCGCGCTGACGCTCTTCTGGCGCCTTGTCGATCTGATCAAATGGTGTGAATGGGTTTACATCTGGATATTTGTCGTGAAGCACCTTGGAAATTGCCGCAGTAAGAGTGGTCTTACCGTGGTCAATGTGACCGATGGTGCCGATATTGACGTGCGGCTTTGTACGCTCGAACTTTGCCTTCGCCACTGTGACCTCCTAGTTAATCGGTTTAGTTGAACTGCCTTGTTAGGACTGGTAGGACTACTCGCCCCGGACCTTTGCAACGATCTCTTTCGCCACATTTGCCGGAACTTCTGCATATGAGTCGAATTGCATGCTGTAACTTGCGCGGCCTTGTGTCTTGCTTCGAAGATCTCCGACATAACCGAACATCTCTGAAAGCGGCACAATTGCTTTAACAATACGAGCACCTGATCTTTCGTCCATGGACTGAATTTGTCCACGACGACTATTTAGATCGCCGATTACATCACCCATGAAATCTTCAGGGGTAATGACTTCGACAGACATAACTGGCTCGAGCAATACCGGACCAGCAAGTTTTGCTGCTTCCTTAAATGCTGCGATTCCAGCAATCTTGAAGGCCAACTCCGATGAGTCAACATCGTGGTAAGCGCCATCAAGAAGAGTGACTTGTACATCTACAAGTGGATAACCAGCTAGCGGACCACTGTGCATGGCCTCTTGGCAACCGGCATCAACTGATGGGATGTATTCGCGTGGAACACGACCACCGGTAATTTTGTTGACGAATTCATATCCGCCTTCAGTACCTGATGGAAGTGGGTGCACTGCAATTTGAATCTTTGCGAACTGACCAGATCCACCTGTTTGTTTTTTGTGGGTGTAATCGTGACGTTCAACTGCTTTACGAAGAGTTTCGCGGTAAGCAACTTGTGGCTTACCAACATTTGCTTCCACTTTAAATTCGCGACGCATACGGTCAACCAAAATTTCTAAGTGAAGCTCGCCCATACCAGCAATGATGGTTTGGCCAGTCTCTTCATCTGTACGAACATGGAAAGTTGGATCTTCTTCAGCAAGACGCTGAATCGCCATACCAAGTTTTTCTTGATCGCCTTTTGTCTTTGGCTCAATTGCAATGTGAAGAACTGGATCTGGGAAATCCATAGATTCTAGAATTACTGGATTTGCAGGATCGCAAAGTGTTTCACCAGTTGTGGTGTCCTTTAGACCCATAACAGCAACGATCATTCCAGCCACAGCAGTGTCACGCTCTTCGCGCTTATTTGCGTGCATCTGGTAAATCTTTCCAACGCGTTCTTTACGATCTTTGGTGCTGTTGAGAATTGGAGTACCAGTCTCAAGCACGCCAGAGTAAACGCGAACAAATGTTAATTTTCCAAGGTGTGGATCGCTCATGATTTTAAATGCAAGAGCAGAGAAAGGTTCTTTCTGATCTGGCTTACGCAAAATCTCAACTGAGCTATCACCCATCTTGTGACCGACAATTCCGGAAACATCTAGTGGGCTTGGAAGGTAACGAGTTACCGCATCAAGCATTGGCTGAACGCCTTTGTTCTTAAATGCAGAACCACAAAGTACTGGAGTAATTTTGTCAGCAAGAGTTGCGCGACGAATTCCGGCGATGATCTCTGCTTCGGTTGGCTCAACACCCTCAAGGTATTTCTCCATAAGAATGTCATCATTTTCAGAAAGAGTTTCAACAAGTGCGTGACGAGCTTCAGCAGCTTTAGTTGCAAGATCAGCTGGAATCTCTTCGATGAGGTAATCCTCACCCTTCTTCGTCTCTCCTGGCCATACAAGTGCTTTCATTGCAATTAGATCGACAACTCCAAGGAAATCAATTTCGGATCCGATTGGAATTTGTAGAACAAGTGGAATTGCATTCAAGCGAGTTTTAATCATGTCAACGCACATATCGAAGTTTGCACCAGTGCGGTCTAATTTATTGATAAAGCAAATACGAGGAACGTTGTAACGATCTGCTTGACGCCAAACTGTCTCAGATTGAGGTTCAACACCAGCAACACCATCAAAGACTGCAACTGCACCATCCAGTACGCGAAGTGAACGCTCTACCTCTACGGTGAAATCTACGTGCCCAGGTGTGTCAATAATATTAATTAGGTGGTCATCCCACATACAGGTTGTTGCAGCAGAGGTGATTGTGATTCCACGCTCTTGTTCCTGCTCCATCCAGTCCATCGTTGCGGCACCTTCGTGCACCTCACCAATTTTGTAATTGATTCCAGTGTAAAAAAGAATGCGCTCAGTTGTGGTGGTTTTGCCAGCGTCGATATGCGCCATGATCCCGATGTTACGGACCTTGGCGAGGTCGATTGCAGTATCTACAGCCACGTTCTCAGTGCTCCTTATTACCAGCGATAGTGAGCAAAAGCCTTGTTAGCTTCTGCCATTTTGTGAGTGTCTTCGCGCTTCTTTACAGATGCGCCTAAACCATTACTTGCGTCAACTAATTCATTCATTAAACGCTCAGCCATTGTCTTTTCACGACGAAGACGTGAGTAAGTTACGAGCCAACGAAGTGCAAGCGCGGTTGAACGTGCAGCTTTAACTTCAACTGGAATCTGATAAGTAGCTCCACCAACACGACGGCTACGTACTTCAAGTGCTGGCTTAATGTTGTCTAGTGCGCGCTTCAATGTGATTAGCGGATCAGCACCAGATTTTTCGCGGCAACCTTCAAGTGCATCGTAAACAATTTGTTCTGCAGTTGAACGCTTGCCATCAAGCAAAATTTTATTAATAAGCGCAGTAACAACTGGTGAGTTGTAAACCGGATCGGCAATTACTGGGCTCTTCGGAGCGGGACCTTTACGTGGCATTACTTCTTCTCCTTCTTTGCACCGTAACGGCTACGTGATTGCTTACGATTCTTTACGCCTTGGGTATCTAATGAGCCGCGAATAATTTTGTAACGAACGCCAGGAAGATCTTTTACACGACCACCACGAACAAGCACGATTGAGTGCTCTTGCAAGTTGTGACCTTCACCTGGAATGTATGCAGTAACTTCAATGCCACTAGTTAGTCGAACACGTGCCACTTTACGAAGCGCAGAGTTTGGCTTCTTAGGAGTAGTTGTGTAAACGCGCGTGCAAACACCGCGCCGTTGTGGGCTGCCTTTTAGTGCAGGAGTGTTCGTCTTCGAACTCTTCTCTGCGCGCCCTTTCCGGACCAACTGCTGAATCGTTGGCATGCGTTTACCTCTCCTCTTTAATTACTAGTACTGCCTGTCATATCTCCCACCCACGCGGTCGGGTGTGTCGTATTCACCACCGATTGCTACACCAACAAAAAGTCAGTGCGGGCTTTTTTCAGTAGGGCGAGAGTAGCCGAACCACTCTCGCCCGGTCAAAACGGGTAAGTATTAACCGCCCTTAAGAGCGGTTATCTACCTCAAACTCGTCGAGACGGACCGCCTCACCGGAGCCTTGGCTCTCAAATGGGGTGAAGTCATACTCGTCATATGCCGCATAAACCGCTGCCTTTGCCGCCTCAGTAGGCTCAACTCGGACATTTCGGTAACGGGCTAGGCCAGTTCCAGCTGGGATTAGCTTGCCGATGATCACATTCTCTTTGAGGCCGACCAAGTTGTCGCGACGCTCGCCCAAAGCGGCATCGGTCAAGACTCGGGTGGTCTCTTGGAATGAAGCAGCTGACAACCATGATTCGGTAGCAAGAGATGCCTTGGTAATACCCATCAACTCGGCACGACCAGAGGCAGGAGTTCCACTATTTGCTACAACGCGACGGTTCTCAGTTTCGAAACGACCGCGCTCAACAAGTTCACCTGGCAAGAAGTTGGCGTTACCAGCTTCAAGAATTGTGATCCGCTTAAGCATCTGTCGCACGATTACTTCAATGTGCTTGTCGTGAATAGCAACACCCTGTGAGCGATACACAGACTGAATCTCTTCGCAAAGGTGTACTTGTGTTGCACGTGGTCCAAGAATGCGAAGTACATCCTTTGGATCAATTGCACCAAGAACCAAACGTTGTCCAACTTCAACACGATCTCCATCGTTAACTAACAATTTACGAGAACGTGAAACTGGATAAGCAACTTCTTCGCTTCCATTATCTGGAGTAAGAACTAAACGCTTACCGGTTGGATTTTTTGGATCCTCTTCAAATGTGATTCGTCCTGCGTACTCTGCGATTGGCGCTTTACCTTTTGGTTCACGCGCTTCGAAAAGTTCAACAATACGTGGAAGACCGTGAGTGATATCTCCGGCTTCGTTTACCGCACCACCGGTGTGGAAGGTACGCATTGTTAACTGCGTTCCTGGCTCACCAATTGATTGTGCTGCGATGATTCCGACCGCTTCGCCGACATCTACTAAGTGACCAGATGCGAGAGAACGTCCGTAACAAGCTGCGCACTGTCCAACTTTGCTCTCGCAAGTTAGTACTGAGCGAACTTTTACTTCTTGAATTCCTGCAGCAAGTAAACGATCAATTAGTACATCGCCTAGATCTGAGTTAGCAATCGCAATTGTTTGTCCGCTAACCACAATATCTTCAGCCAAGTTACGTGAGTAAACAGATGACTCAACGTTATCTAGTTTCACTAACTCCCCTGTTGCATTTACTGATGCAATTTCAAGAGTCAGACCGCGATCAGTTCCGCAATCTTCTTCACGAATAATTACATCCTGTGCAACGTCGCAAAGACGACGAGTTAAGTAACCTGAGTCAGCGGTACGAAGTGCGGTATCGGCAAGACCTTTACGAGCACCGTGTGTTGAGATGAAGTACTCAAGTACTGATAGACCTTCGCGGAAGTTTGATTTGATCGGACGCGGGATAATTTCTCCCTTTGGATTTGCTACAAGTCCACGCATACCTGCGATCTGACGAACCTGCATCATGTTTCCACGTGCGCCTGAGAAAACCATCATCCAAACTGGGTTGCGACGAGGGAAGTTCTCTTCCATTGCCTTCGCAACTTCGTTTGTTGCCTGGGTCCAAATTTCAATTAACTCTTGGCGACGCTCATCATCGGTGATCAAGCCCTTCTCATATTGAGATTGAACTTTCTCTGCCTTATTTTCGTAAGACTCGAGGATTT
>JBILFD010000170.1:0-2620 GCA_044351765.1 Candidatus Nanopelagicaceae bacterium
AAAATTTTGCGAGACTCATTGCGGACTTTTAATTCCTCAGATGTGTAGCCACCTTCTTTGAGAGATCCAGCCCATGGAATCACGTTTAGTGCAAGAGGCGCCGGAAAGGGTCCATTGTCATTTAGATTTCCGCGAACATCCGAGGTGACAGAACCTAAATCTTTTCCAGCTACTTCAGATATTTGCGAATGCAATGTATCAATACCTGATTGTCCAGCTCCTGATGCTGCTTGATAAGAAGCAACAACTAATTCTTTTACCCCATACTCTTTATTAAGTGCACCAATAGCCACAATCATTGAAAGAGTTGTGCAATTTGGATTTGAGATAATTCCCTTAGGTCGATTTTTGGTTTGCTCTGGATTTACCTCAGGCACTACTAGCGGAACTTCAGGATCCATTCTGAATGCACCAGAGTTATCTACAACAACCGCTCCCCGAGCGGCAGCGATTGGCCCCCATTCGGCAGAGACCTCATCTGGGACATCAAACATTGCTACATCAACGCCATCAAAGGCTTCAGGGGTTAAAGCAACGACGGTGAGTTCTTCTCCACGACAACTTAATTTCTTGCCAGCACTTCGAGCGGATGCGATTAACCTGATTTCTCCCCAAACATTCTCACGCTTAGTCAAAATATCTAACATCACTGTGCCGACTGCCCCAGTTGCGCCAACAACTGCAAGTGTAGGTTTCATCGTCCAGTACCCCCATAAACAACGGCTTCTTGATCATCATCCAATCCAAAAGCAGTATGTGCAGAACGTACGGCCTTATCTAAATCACCTTCACGACAAACAATTGAAATACGAATTTCAGAGGTTGCAATCATTTCAATATTTACACCCGCATCAGCCATAGCTGCAAAGAATGTTGCAGTTACACCTGGATGCGAACGCATACCGGCACCAATTAGTGAAATTTTTCCAACTTGATCATCGTATTGAATTGAAGCAAAACCAACTTCACCTTGAATACGTTGCAAAACATCTATTGCATTTTGACCTTCACTCTTTGGCAAAGTAAAAGAAATGTCAGTTAAACCAGTAGCGGCGGCGGAAACGTTTTGAACAATCATGTCGATGTTGATATCTACGTCCGCGATGGCTTGAAAAATACGAGCAGCCACTCCGGTGCGATCTGGCACCCCAACGATTGTCACCTTCGCTTCACTTCGATCATGAGCAATTCCTGAGATGATTGCTTGTTCCATATCGCTATCTCCTTCTGGTCGGTCTTTAACTACCCAAGTTCCTTCGTTGCTACTAAAAGATGAACGCACATGAATTGGTAAATCAAATCGTCGTGCATATTCAACGCAACGCAGATGTAAAACTTTTGCGCCACTTGCGGCCATCTCTAACATCTCGTCATATGTAATACTTTTTAACTTGCGAGCACTTGGCACAATTCTTGGATCTGCGGAAAAGACACCGTCAACATCTGTATAGATCTCACACACATCGGCCTCTAGAGCGGCGGCGAGCGCGACAGCAGTCGTATCTGAACCACCACGTCCAAGAGTTGTTACATCTTTTGTATCTTGGCTAATTCCTTGAAAGCCAGCAACAATTGCAATCGCACCTTCTTTTAGTGCGTCAACAATTCGACCAGGTGTTACATCAATAATTCTTGCGCGACCATGAACTGAATCAGTGATCACTCCTGCTTGACTTCCGGTAAAGGAACGAGCTTCGGCTCCTAAGTTTCCAATCGCCATTGCAAGTAGCGCCATTGAAATTCGTTCACCAGATGTCAGCAACATATCTAATTCACGTCCGGTGGGCATCGGAGTAATTTGCTTTGCTAAATCAATTAACTCATCAGTCGTATCGCCCATCGCGCTAACTACGACAACCACATCATGCCCGGCTCGCTTACTAGCAACGATGCGGGCAGCTACCCGTTTCATGCCGGCAGCATCAGCTACCGAGGAGCCCCCATATTTTTGAACTATTAAACCCATGCACTAACAATGGCAGAGGCAATTACCCTCAAGCGAATATATCTCAATATTTAAGACGCCTAAAATCTCAGTATATGAAACTTTCTAGAAATCTAACTTTCGTCGGCCCTCAAATGCTCTACCAAGAGTGACTTCATCGGCATATTCCAGATCCCCGCCAACCGGCAGACCACTGGCTAACCGGGTGACTGTTAACCCAATCGGCTTGAGCAATCGCGCCAAATAGGTAGCCGTGGCCTCGCCTTCCAAGTTTGGATCGGTAGCCAAAATAACTTCGGTTACCACTCCATCAGCAAGGCGAACCATTAATTCGCGGATCCGTAAATTCTCTGGACCTATTCCCTCGATTGGGCTGATCGCGCCACCAAGCACGTGAT
The DNA here is from genome assembly GCA_044351765.1 of Candidatus Nanopelagicaceae bacterium. Classification (GTDB taxonomy): domain Bacteria; phylum Actinomycetota; class Actinomycetes; order Nanopelagicales; family Nanopelagicaceae; genus UBA3012. The sequence goes on from JBILFD010000170.1 coordinate 2,344, forward strand.
ACTTGCCGCGAAATTCGCGCGTCTTTTCAATAGCTTGAACATCTTTACTTTCTTCAACTACGCAAATTGCAGTTGGGTCTCGACGAGGATCGCGACAGATCCGACACTGTTCTTCTTCAGCAACATTGCCACATGTCGCGCAGAAAATAACTTTCTCTTTAACTTCTCTTATTGATTCGACCAATCGCGCAATATCAGTATTTTCAGTTTGCAAAATGTGAAAGGCAATTCTTTGCGCACTCTTTGGACCAACGCCAGGCAAGCGCCCGAGTTCGTC
>JBILFD010000161.1:0-2789 GCA_044351765.1 Candidatus Nanopelagicaceae bacterium
TCCACACGAAGGATCTATTTTGCTGGACGGAGATGAATTAGTAGGTCTTTCACCTAAAGAGATGCGCCCATTGCGACGTAAAGTTCAAATGGTTTTTCAAGACCCATATTCGAGTTTGGATCCCCGCCAAACAGTTCGTCAAATTCTGGTCGAGCCATTAGTAACGCATAATTTGCCATTAACAAATGCTCAAGGTGAAGATCGCGTAGCTGAATTGCTAAATTTGGTTGGGTTGGATCCGGCTTTCGCTTCACGATATCCACATCAATTTTCAGGTGGGCAGCGCCAACGAATTGGAATCGCCCGCGCATTGGCAGTTGAACCAGACCTAATTATTTGTGATGAACCAATCAGCGCACTTGACGTCTCAATTCAAGCGCAAGTTGTTAATCTGCTTGAATCCTTGAAAAAACGTCTAGGTATTGCTTATCTTTTTATTGCACATGATTTAGCTGTAGTCCGACATATTTCAGATCGGGTTGCTGTGATGTATCTAGGTGGAATCGTGGAGCTAACTACATCCACCGAGTTGTATGAAAACCCACGACATCCATATACCCGTGCCTTGCTTTCTGCAGTCCCAGTTCCAGATTCAACGGTAGAAAAAGCTAGGAAACGAATAATCCTTCAAGGCGATATTCCAAGCCCAACAAATATGCCAAGTGGATGTTCTTTTCACACGCGATGCCCTCTTCGAACAATGCTTGGAAATCCAGAGATTTGTTCAACAGAGCGACCAGAATTGAAGATTTACCCAACTAAAAAAGATGAGCATCAAGTTGCTTGCCATTTTGCCGATGAGTCTTAATGAAAATTATTGGTTATGTCAGTAGTGAAGATTATTTAGCACTAAATGACGTTAGTGTCGTATTTGAAAAAGATCATGAAATTCTTTTCGATACAAAATCTTTAGCAACTGGAGCGATAAGAACAGATTTACCACCTGGAACTTATACATTAACTTTTGCCAAAGCAGGATATGGATCAAAACATGTCGAAGTCACTCTTCCAGTAAAAGAGCCAATTAAATTTCGCCTTCTTTCAGACAAACTTGTTGGATATATGTCGCCAAGATGGTCAACAAGCGGAGAAAAATCCTGCATTCGAATAAATTCAACAACTTCATGTCGTGTCGAACTTTTTCGCTATGGAAAAGTAAAAGAATCTTATGGAGTAATCACATGGCTAGATGAGCACGGTCCTCGAGCCATGACTCAAGTTATTCCAGATGGCGATATCGCTGCATCTGGACTTCAATTCGGAACGATCGGATTCCCGTATCCGGGAATGACTTGGAAAATTGAAGCTCCAGAGAGATCTGGTCTTTATTATGTGCACCTTGAAAATGAAGGTGGCGAGTTTTTCTCAATGCCGTGGATTGTTTCACCCAAGAAGCCAACAGCCAAGATTGCAGTCTTAGCAGCTACAAACAATTGGAATGCGTATAACAATTATGGAGGTCGAGGCAATTACATAAATGCCGAAGGTCTTCCACCTCGCCCAACTGTTAATGCACGACAAGATTTGAGTCGATATTCAGAGAAAGATATGAATGTCTTTTGGAAATCCCCTAATGATGTTTATCCTCCAATTTCATTTGAACGGCCTGAATTTGGAAATGTTGTAGGTAAAAATGAAGAGCTGACAAGTCCCATGTCTGGTCGCCTTGCTTCAAGTTGTGCTCCTGGGATGTGGCGTTTATTAGGCTGGTTAGAGCGTGAAGGGTATGAATATGACCTCTACAGCGATAATCAATTGCGTGATGGAACTTTAGATTTAGATGCTTACGAGACGCTATTAACTGAGATTCATCCTGAATATTGGTATCGCGAAGAGTACACACGAGTCCGCGATTGGGTATTTGAGCGTGGCGGTAAGTTTATGTATTTAGGTGGGAATGGGCTCGACTGCGAAGTTGAATATGTAGACGAAACTACAGTGCGTTTTTTGACAGACAAATCCAACACCTCTCATGAAGGTGGAGTATTTGACCCTGAATTGAGAATTGCAAAAGAGGGAAGATTCGACAATCGCTTCCACAAAAGTACAAACCAGTCACCCGCACAATTGATCGGATTAGTTTGCGATGGTGAAGGCACAGGCGCCCCATACGAGTGCAGAAATGAAGATCATTGGGTTTTTGCTGGAACCGGACTTAAAAATGGGGACAAATTCGGGATCAACTCATTACATGAGCGTATTCCAGGTGGTGCTTCAGGCCACGAAATGGATAACAGAACTGCTCATACCGGTGAAGGCTTTATCTCTTTAGCAAAGGGATTAAATCCCGAAACTATTGGTAGCAGCGGTGCGGAAATGATTTATAAAGATTTTCCTGGCAAAGGCGGAGAAGTCTTCTCTGTTGGATCGATGAATTACATTTCTTCACTTCTTGTAGATAAACCTCTTTCAGACATTACGAAAAATGTACTCAACCACTTCCTAAGAAATGACAAGGGGCAAAAATGATTATTGGTTATGTAAGTGATGAACATTACTTAGCTTTGGCTGATGTCAGTGTCGAGTTTATGAAAGATGAAAAACTTGTCGGCCACACTAAATCTTTTATGAGTGGTGCAGTGGAATCTGATTTACCGGCTGGAAATTATCGAATGACTTTTGGTAAACCAGGTTACGGTTCTAAACATGTAGAAATAACATTGCCGGTTAAAGAGCCAATCAAATTTAGACTACTTTCAGATAAGTTAATTGGCTACATGTGGCCAAAATGGTCAGTTAGTGGAGAGAAATCAACCATTCGGATAAATTCGACAGCCTCTTGTCGGGTT
>JBILFD010000039.1:0-7015 GCA_044351765.1 Candidatus Nanopelagicaceae bacterium
TCCGTTATGGTTTAAAAAAAGAATCTCATGGTGTCGTGACTTGGCTAGATGAGCATGGTCCAAGAGCGATGATTCAGATGCTTCCAGATGATGACATCTCACAAACTGGTGTTCAATTTAGTCGTGTTGGCTTTCCGAACCCCTTAATGATTTGGAGATTAACCGCACCTGAAGAATCTGGCCTCTATTACATTCATTTAGAGAATGAAGCTGGCGAATTTTGGTCGATGCCATGGGTTGTTGCGCCTAAAAAGCCAAAAGCAAAAATTGCAGTTTTGGCAGCCACCAATAACTGGAATGCCTACAATAATTTTGGTGGTCGCAGCAATTACATAAATGATGAGGGTTTGCCTGCCCGTCCAACAATTAATTCACGCCAGGATTTATCTCGTTATCTAGGCACGGCTACAAGCCAGATGCACCCAAATGATTCATACCCGCCCATATCTTTCGAACGCCCAGAGTATGGAAATGTTGTTGCAAAAGATGAAAAAGTTACTGATCCGATGGGCGGTCGACTCGCATCCACTTTGGCGCCAGGAATGTGGCGTTTGCTTGGTTGGCTAGAGCGCGAAGGCTATGAATATGATGTTTATAGTGATGCGCAATTGCGTGATGGAACTTTAGATTTAGATGCTTACAAAGTTTTGCTCACCGAAATGCATCCTGAGTATTGGTACCGGGAAGAGTATGAGCGGGTACGCGACTGGGTTTTTGAGCGTGATGGAAGATTTATGTATCTTGGTGGAAATGGAATTGATTGCGAAGTTGAATATGTTGATGACAGCACCGTTCGATACCTAACAGACCACACAGATGCAGGAACAGATATGGCTGTCTGGCTTGAAGGAAAAGAAGCAAAATTTGATAATCGCTTCCACAAAACATATGAATCTCCAGCAAAATTAGTTGGAGTCATTTTTACCCATGTGGGAGAAGGAACTGCGGCTCCGTACGAATGCCGGAACTCAGATCATTGGATCTTTAACGGAACCGGACTCAAAAACGGCGACAAGTTTGGGGAAAAATCTTTGCATGAGCGGGTTCCTGGTGGCGCTTCTGGCCATGAGACCGACAAAAGGACTCCAAACACTGGCGAAGGTTTCATTTCTTTGGCTATGGGATGTAACCCAGGCGAAGACAGCGGAGCTGAAATGGTTTACAAGGATTTTCCTGGAAAAGGCGGTCAAGTTTTCTCAACAGGTTCGATAACTTACATTTCATGCTTATTAGTTGACGAATCAATTTCTCGTATTACTAAAAATGTACTAAACAAATTTCTTCAATAATTTAAGGAGTTCAGAGATGATTGTTGACGTTCACACGCATTCACCTACGCATGCCGACACAGTGCCTGCTGATGAAATGCGCACTTATTCAGGTTGGCACGACGGAGATCCAGTGCAAACCACTAATAGTTTTGCAGATTATGCAAAAGGCATGGAAGCGGCTGACATATCTATCGTATTCAACATCCATGTTCCTGATACTGAGAGACTGGTAGGAACTCCCGGAGACGCAAATAGAATAAATGAAGACACTGCAGATTTCGTTAAACAAGATAATCGGCGAATTGGATTTATGTCGGTCGACCCTAATCGCCATGACTGGCAAGAAGAGATGGATAAATCTCTAGCACTTGGACTAGTTGGCATAAAGCTAGGTGCGAATTACCAACGTTTTGATCCGCTGGGACGCGAGGCACTAAAGGTTTACGCTCGTGCAGAAAAGTTGAATTTACCTATCCTTTTTCATACTGGTACATCTCCAGTACAGGAAGCGCCGATCGCATATGCTCACCCACTCGTAACAGATGAAGTGGCGCTTAGATTTCCAGATCTTAAAATTATTATGGCCCATATTGGCCATCCTTTTGTCCGCGAAACCATCTCAGTTATTCGGAAACATCCAAATGTTTACGCTGATGTATCAGCAATCTATGCTCGCGCTTGGATGGTTTATGAAGGACTACTTTTTGCCAGCGAGTGGGGCACAATGCATAAATTGCTCTTTGGTTCAGATTTCCCAGTAACTACTCCGGCGTATGCAATGCGGAAATTGCGTGGAGTAAATGACATTCTGGAAGGAACAAAACTTCCAAGAATTTCTCTTGAACAAATAGAACAGATAATTCATGCTGACGCACTAAATATTTTGGGTCTTGAAGACCCACGCAAGAAGGCAAAGAAATAAAATGACGACTGCTATTCCCCAAAAAACCGCGATGCGTACTTATGACGATGGTGGACACTTTCGAATCGAAATCCCATCCATAGAGGGACCTCGGGTTTTTGAAGCACTATTGAATTCGGCAAGAAATTTGGGAGTCACTGTCAACCGAATTTCACAGGGCAGTGGGGGAATGCTGCTGCTTAAATCTGAAATTCGCGAAATGGTTAAGTTAGGTGCGGCTAATAATGTAGAAGTTTGCTTATTTGTTGGACCACGTGCTGGCTATGACGTCGGATTACTTGCTCACACCCCAAGTAAATTCTCAGCCTATTCATCTTTGCGCGGTAATGAGCAAATAAATAATGCTCTTGCCGACGTAGAGAGAGCAGTTGAATTTGGAATCAGGGGATTTTTAATTGGCGATATTGGCTTACTTACCGTCCTACAAGAACGTCAAGTTTCTGGAAAATTACCAAAAAACATTCACTGGAAAGTGAGTGCCTATCTTCCTGCCGGTAATGTCCCAACCGTTAAATTGTTAGAAAAACTTGGCGCAAGCAGTATTAATGTTCCATCAGATCTCACTTACCTGCAAATAAATGAACTTCGCGAAGCGGTAGAAATACCCCTTGATATTTATGTTGAAACGATGGACTCAAGCGGAGGAACGATTCGGCTCATTGAGATGTGCTCACTCATTCGAGCCGGATCTCCACTTTGCGTAAAATTTGGTTTGGCAAATGCAAAGACTTTGTATCCTGCCGGCGAACACATGATCGAAGATGCGATAAAAATTGCGCAAGCTAAAGTAAAACGTGCTGCTATCGCAAAAGAGTGGCTGGATAGACTGGATCCCGAAATTAAGCAATCTTTTAATCACAACTCAACTGCTATCCCGGAGGTATAAATGGTTACATCTCGATTATTTGCTGAACACAATCGTGAGAGCATTAAAGAAATTGCAGCAAATGGCGGATTAGCAATTATCCCGATTGGTGCTATCGAGCAACACGGACCGCACCTGCCTGTATGGACAGACACATTAAATGTCGAAACGATAACTAGAGCCGCAAGTGTTTTAGTAGATAACTCGATTCCAATTTTGGTAACTCCTACACTTCCTTTTGGCTCTTCAGACCATCATTTGCCATTTGGCGGAACGATGTCGCTAGATACAAAAGTTTTACTTGACGTATTAATGAATCTCGGAACTTCATTACAAAAATCGGGTTTTCGTAAAATTCTGTTCATAAACGGCCACGGCGGCAATCATGAAATTTTTCAACTTGCAGCCCGTGATTTGGCTCTAAAGCTAGAGATTCATGCAGCGGCAGCATCATGGTGGTCAGTGGCTTGGAGTCGAATCAAAGAAACAGCTGCATTTGATTTTGGTCGAGTACCTGGGCATGCAGGAGCATTTGAATATGCGATCGTAAAGGCAATTGCCCCACATCTAGTCGGGACAGATTTAGTTCCATCACTTTGGCCAGATAAAGATTCACCAACGAAACGTGATTCTTGGATCTCTCCAATGCGTGTAGAACTTGCTGGTTCTTGGATAAAGATGAATGGCTATGGGGACAACCCTGGTGCGATCCCAGATGATCTTGGTAAAGAGTTGCTTAAGTTGAGCATTGATGGTGTTCGTGAGGCCATTGAAAGTTTTTACTATTCAGCAACTGCAGCGGAAAAGGAAATTGGCAAATAATGATTACGGTTTCAAGAACTAATTCGCAGAGCAATTACAGTCCCGACCTGCCAGCAGTTCTTGAAATCTCATCTGGTGATCGTGTTCAATTTTCGACCTACGATGCGCGCGGTGGTGCTCTTTTAGATCAACGCCCGACAGGTACAGCTTTTGATTTGCCAAAACCTATTCCCGGCAAAGGTAATCCCGTAACTGGGCCTATCTCAATCAAAGGCGCAAAACCTGGTGATGCCCTTTTGGTCCACATACTTTCGATTACCTGCGACCCGATTGGCTGGTGTGGCGGACATGCACATGCTGGTGCTGTAAATCCAGGAAGAGTTCCAAATCCATTGGGTCGCGTTTGTGAAGTATCACCCCACGGTGTGGTCTTCTCTCCAGAGATCACAATCCCATTACGCCCGATGATTGGCTGTATTGGTACAGCTCCATTAGAGAGTGCAACGACTGGAGTTGCCTGGACTCATGGCGGAAATATGGATCAACCTGTTGTGCGTTCAAATACTTCAATTCTGCTACCAGTATTTGTTGAAGGTGCATTGCTTTATATAGGAGATATTCATGCCGCGCAGGGAGATGGCGAAATCTCAGGCGTTGGTTTGGAAATTGGCGCTGAAGTAATAGTTGAAGTCGAATTGATTCCGGGTGCCGCACCTGAATGGCCTTGGCTGATAAATGACGAATCTGTAATGGTCTTAACTGTAGGCGAGAATTTTGAGAAGAGTTCATACACGGCAATTGATCAAGGCATGAAGTTGTTAGAAAACAAATTGAATTTGGCACCGGCAGATGCCCTTGCACTTCTTTCAATTTGTGGAGATGTACGTCTTGGTGGATTTTATGGAATTCCTCATGTAACTACACGGTTAGAAATCCCAAGACATTTAAATGTAGCGCCAGATGGATTGCGTAAGGGAACCATATGATTGTTGATGTCCACTCGCATGTAATGTGGTATCCAGATCATGTTGCTGAAGATTTTGCCGCCGAAGCTCTCGCATCTAAATTAGTAAAGTTAGAACAATCTGGTGGAAAAGCACACGCTGCCTCTTTAGATTTGCACTCATATGACTCAACACCCGAACAACATTGGGATGCATGTAAAGATACTGCTGATCGGACTGTAGTTTTTGGACTGCAGGCTAAAGCAACAGGCGTTTGGGTACCAAATGAAGTGATAGCAACTTATGTTGCACAGCATCCAGAAAAATTAGTTGGCTGGGCATCAGTAGATCCAACCCAACCTGGGCACGTAGAAGAGTTAAATCACTGTGTCCATGATCTTGGTTTAAGAGGACTCAAAGTTGGTCCTGCTTATCAACATTTCGATCCAACCGATAAACAGTATTGGCCGGTATTCGCGCTCTGTGAGAAATTGGATATTCCAGTTATTTGGCACCAAGGCACTACTTTCCCAAGTAAAGCAAATTTGCGAGTATCCAATCCATTGATGTTGGAAGATATAACGATGGCGTTTCCAAATTTACGGATGATTGTTGCCCATGTTGGACATCCTTGGGAAACCGATCTAATTGCATTATTACGAAAAGCACCAAACCTTTATACAGATATCTCTGCTGTGCACTATCGTCCTTGGAGATACTGGCAAACGATGGTTACTGCAATGGAGTATGGAGTAACTCATAAATTTGTACTCGGTTCTGATTTTCCTTCAGCAAAAGTAGATCAAGTTATTGATGGATTACGGAATATTAATGAAGTAGCAAAAAGTCCAGGGATGCCACAAATTCCCGAGAAGATAATTGAACAAATAATTAGCGAAAACTGGAAAAGAGTTCTCCCAGAGCTGGAGGAGTAAATAAAGTGTCAAAAATCAAAGAGGTACGAGTCCATCTTGTTTTAATTGAACGTAAAAAAGAAATTCTTCCCAAGACATCCCATGGCTCCACAACCCATAACGAGTATGTAATTATTGAAATTGAAACTGAAAATGGAGTTGTTGGTGTTGGCGAAGTAACTTGTGCGGTTGGCTGGAATGGAGAAGAGGGCGTTGGGTCTGCGGATCTATTGAAACGAAAAATCTCGCCTGCGATAACTGGAATTGAAGTTGGAAATTGGCTCGATATATCTATCGCTATAGAGCAATGGACCAGACATCGGCCGTTCTTGCGAGCTGGGGTCGAGATGGCTTGTCTGGATGCGGAAGGAAAATTAAGTAATAGGAATGTTGCTTCATTATTAGGTGGAGCTCGAAGGACACATTTCGACACTAAATTAGTTTTGCCTTCTCGCGAGCCAGAAGTAGTACATGGAATGGCAAAAATTGCATTGGAGCGCGGAGGAAAAGCTTTTAAGGTAAAAGTTGGACTTGATATTGCTGCCGATCGTGCACGTTTAGAAAAAGTTCGTGATGTAATTGGCGACGCACCACTCCTTGTTGATGCAAATGAGGGATGGCGTCCGACAGAGGAAGCCCAGATTGTTAGATTAATTGAAGATTTCAATATTCAAGCAGTTGAACAACCATACCCAAGAAGAATGGTGCACGAGAGTGCCAGGCTGCAAGCAAGTACAGAGTCACTTTTGATGGCGGATGAATCAGTGTGGACTACAAATGACGTAATCCGGATAGCAGAAAGCCAATCTTTTAAAGTTGTCTCACTTTATCCGGGAAAACAAGGCGGAATTCGAGCCTGTCTTGAAGCAGCAACAATTGCTACAAATTTAGGGTTAGGTGTTTCACTCGGCTCTAATTTAGAAACCGGAATTGGATCAGCCGCGATGGCCCATTTCCTCGCACTTGCACCTGCATTATGCAAAGAGGTTCCAGCAGATCTACTCGGACCGTTGTATTTTGTCGAAGATTTAGCTGTAGATACATCTTGGATTAAGTGGACGGGTGCCGACTTACCAACTGGCAACGGATTAGGCGTTGAAATAAATCACGATGCGCTGGATAGACACAAGATTTCAATCACGGTTTAGCACAACTTCTATATCCACGATAAGAAGGGAATAAAGATGGCTCTATCAGTAAAAAGTAAAGTGCTTCTCGGAAGTGCAAGCACTGCAACTATCCAAACACAACTTTTTATCAGAGGATTTCGAAATCAATTTCTCAACGGAGTAATTTTACGGACGCCAAGCCACAAAAATTTTGTTGGGGAAGCATTC
>JBILFD010000171.1:0-2566 GCA_044351765.1 Candidatus Nanopelagicaceae bacterium
TCAGGTTTATATCCAGCTGCCATTCAGCAGTTCCAAGTTAAACCAAGTGAGTCAACCAAAGAAGCACCATTTATTCAACGAAACATCGAAGCAACCAGAGCTGCTTATGGAATTGATAAAGTTGAAATTTCTGAATATGCAGCGACAGTTGACACTGCAGCTGGTCAATTAGCTTCTGATGCCGAAACAATTTCAAATATTCGTTTGATGGATCCAAATGTTGTTTCAGCGACATTCCGTCAGTTGCAACAGATCAAGCCTTATTACACCTTTGCTGATTCTCTAGATGTAGATCGATACAAAATTGATGGAAAAGTTCGGGACGTTGTAGTAGCTGTACGTGAATTAAATATCGAAGGTAACCCAAACCGAAATTGGATTAACGATCATTTGGTTTACACCCACGGTTTTGGTTTCGCGGGTGCTTACAGCAATGCCCAAGACACTGATGGAAAACCTAAGTTTTTCCTAGGCGATATTCCACCAACCAAAACCTTAGGCGCTTTCCAACCGCGTGTTTATTTTGGTGAAAACGTTCCTGATTACTCAATCATCGGTGGAGCAAATTCAGATGCCGAAGTTGAATTTGATTACCCAGATGATTCATCTGCAAACGGTCAGAAGAATTACACGTACACCGGCAAGGGTGGAGTGCCTATGGGTAATTTGTTTACCCGCGCCGTTTTTGCGATCAAGTATCAAGAACAAAGAATTTTGCTTTCAAGTTTGATCAATTCAAAGTCAAAGATTCTCTTTGAACGCAATCCACGTGAACGTGTTGCAAAAGTGGCTCCTTGGTTAACAATCGATGGGGATCCATATCCTTCGATTGTTGATGGAAAAATCCTTTGGATCATTGATGGATATACAACAAGTGCTGGATATCCATACTCACGCAAAGTTAGTCTTTCAGGATCAACAGAAGATGCTTTAACTGCAAATTCGGCAGCAGTTACAGCTCAAGCCGATACTTCAATCAATTACATTCGCAACTCAGTCAAGGCAACTGTTGATGCATATGACGGAACCGTGACTTTGTATCAGTGGGATACCAAAGATCCAGTTTTGAAGACTTGGTCAAAAGCTTTCCCAGGTACCGTTAAACCAAAGAGTGCAATTTCAAAAGATTTGCTTTCTCACATCCGTTACCCAGAAGATATTTTCCGAGTTCAACGTGACATCTTGAGCTCCTACCATGTAAAAAATGCTTCTGCATTTTACGGAGGACAGGATTTCTGGAGAGTCCCTCGCGATCCATCAACATTTGGAAATAACGCGAGCGCGCAACCACCTTATTACTTGACGCTAAAGATGCCAGGAGAGAAGAAGGCAGCCTTTTCATTAACCACACCATTTGTTCCTCGTGGTGGACGTGAAAACTTGGCAGCATTTGCAGCAGTTAATTCGGACCCAGGTCCTGATTACGGAAAAATTAAAGTGTTGCAATTGCAACGAAGTACAAATATCGCCGGACCTTCACAAGTTTCATCAAACTTTGAAGCCAAGCCTGAAGTTGCAACTTCGCTTTCGCTATTGCGCCAAGGTGGAGCAAGTGTTGAATTAGGAAACTTGTTAACTCTTCCTGTTGGCGGAGGACTGCTGTACGTACAGCCAGTTTATGTTCGCGCTACTGCAAATACGGCGGCCTATCCGTTGCTCCAAAAAGTTCTGGTTTCATTTGGAGATCAAATTGGCTATGCAGACACCGTGAAAGGTGCCCTTGATCAAGTCTTTGGTGGAAACGCAGGTAGGGGAGTTGGAGCCGCAAGCGACGCCGGAGCTGGCAGCACGGGTAACTCTGCAGTTGCAGCTACCGTTGCAGAAGCGTTAGCACGGGCCAAGCAGGCCCTTTCAGACGCCCAGGCTGCTCTTACTAAGGGCGATTTCACCGCTTACGGCAAGGCCCAAGACGCCCTTAAACAGGCCATTAGTGATGCGGCCAAAGCAGAGAGCAACGCCGCTAAGAAGTAATCCCAATTGATTAAGTGGGGGCAATTTGCTGGAGTGCATAGCCCCCGCCTAACATGGGTACATATTCACAGCATGTGCGAGTGATCGCAGGTGGATAGCGACGCGGGGTGGAGCAGCTCGGTAGCTCGCTGGGCTCATAACCCAGAGGTCGTAGGTTCAAATCCTGCCCCCGCTACCAATTCAAAGTTCAGGTTATCTAAAATTTCGCAAGCGCAATGAGTTAGTTACTACAAAAATACTTGAAAGTGCCATCGCTGCTCCTGCATACATGGGAGAGAGCAATCCAGCCGCCGCAATCGGAATACCAATTGCGTTGTAAGTAAAAGCCCAAGCAAGGTTTCCTTTAATGATTCGCAAAGTCTTTCGTGAAAGTTTTAGTGCTGTGATTGCAGAAGTTAAATCTGAGCGAACTAAAGTTATATCAGCTACAGCGATTGCGGTATCGGTGCCAGTTCCCATCGCCATACTTAAATTAGCACTAGCGAGTGCGGCAGCATCATTTACTCCGTCACCAATCATTAAAACATGATGGCCTTTGTCTTGTAACTCTTTTATTGCAGCAACTTTTTGATCTGGCAATACTGCAGCTCTAACA
>JBILFD010000018.1:0-9661 GCA_044351765.1 Candidatus Nanopelagicaceae bacterium
AAATGGTTTCTAGCACCTTGGGGTTGGCGGTTTAGGTTCGTCGAGGGCACTGCCTTTGATCAGTAGGATTCGCTTTAGCCAGAGGCAATAAATTGAACGGGGGTTGCGATGAGAGATTTCGAGAAAGTCGCAATGCTTGGATTGACATTTGATGATGTCCTCCTATTGCCTGATGAGTCACAAGTTGTTCCCAGCGAGGTAGATACCGCTAGTAACTTAACCTCAAAACATCGACTTAAAGTTCCAATTATTTCTTCTGCAATGGACACAGTTACCGAATCTGAAATGGCGATTGCGATGTCGCGCGCTGGCGGAGTTGGAATTATCCATCGCAACCTTTCAATCGAGGATCAAGTTGCTCACGTAAAACAAGCTAAAGCTGGCGGCGCTACTCATGTAGGTGCTGCTGTTGGTGTTGGAGATGATGGATATGCGCGTGCACTTGCATTAATTGAAGCGGGCGTTGATTTCTTAGTTGTAGATACCGCACATGGGCATCACCAAGGTGTACTTAGCGCAATTGAAAAGATTAAAAAGTTTTCGCCATCTCAACAAGTAATCGGTGGAAATGTTGCTACACGTGCAGGAGCACAAGCATTGATTAATGCCGGTGCAGATGCGGTAAAGGTTGGCGTTGGTCCAGGATCTATCTGTACAACTCGAGTTGTTGCAGGTGTTGGAGTTCCACAAATTTCAGCAATTATGGAAGCTTACAAAGCATGTAGCCCGGCTGGCATTCCATTAATTGCAGATGGTGGATTGCAATACTCCGGAGATATCGTCAAAGCAATTGTTGCAGGTGCGGATGTAGTGATGATCGGTTCATTGTTGGCTGGATGTACCGAATCACCAGGTGAATTAATTGAAGAAGATGGAAAGAAATTTAAGGCTTATCGCGGAATGGGATCTCTTGGTGCGATGCAATCTCGCGGTGCAACACCTTCATATTCAAAAGATCGTTACATGCAAGATGACATTTTATCTGAAGACAAATTAGTTCCTGAAGGTATTGAAGGACGAGTGCGTTTTAGTGGAGACGTTGCAGCAGTGATTCATCAATTAGTTGGTGGATTGCGTTCCGGCATGGGTTATGCGGGAGCGCCAGATATTGCGCATTTACAAAAAAATGGACGGTTTGTACAAATTACTTCTGCAGGCTTAAAAGAATCACATCCACATGACATTGACATGACAGTAGCCGCACCAAATTATTCGAAATAATCGAGACAGTTAGGGAAATGATATGAGCGAGATCGAGTTAGCACCTGGCAAGCGTGCAAGACAGGCTTATTCATTTAGCGACATTGCAATTGTGCCAAGTCGTCGCACCCGTGACCCAGAAAATGTTTCCACCGCATGGCAGATTGATGCTTATAAATTTGATACTCCAATGATGGCAGCTCCAATGGATTCAGTTGTTTCTCCAGAAACTGCGATTGAGATCGGCAAATTAGGCGGCATTGGCGTCCTTAATTTAGAAGGACTTTGGACTCGTTATGAGAATCCCCGAATTCCACTTGGTGAAATTGCATCAGTTCCAGATCATCAAGCAACTCGTCGAATGCAAGAGTTATATCAAGAGCCAATAAAGCCAGAATTAATTAAAGAGCGTATTGCGCAAATCCGTGAAGCCGGAGTTACTGTCGCTGCCGCACTTTCACCAGCACGTACTGCGGCACTAGCAAAAGTTGTTATTGATGCAGGTGTAGATTTATTTGTGATTCGTGGAACCACAGTAAGCGCCGAACATGTTTCAACTGGCGATCATGCACTCAATTTAAAGAAATTCATTTACGAATTAGATGTTCCAGTAATTGTTGGAGGATGTGCAACTGCATCAGGCGCACTTCACTTAATGCGTGCCGGAGCAGCAGGTGTATTAGTTGGTTTCGGTGGGGGAGCAGCACACACCACTCGCCAAGTTCTTGGAATCGCAGTGCCAATGGCAACAGCAGTTGCTGAAGTTGCTTCAGCCCGCCGTGAATATCTTGATGAATCAGGTGGACGTTACGTTCATGTCATTGCAGATGGTTCAGTAACTAGAAGTGGTGACATTGCAAAGGCGATTGCATGTGGTGCAGACGCAGTAATGATGGGATCTCCACTTGCAAAAGCCGTTGAAGCACCAGGCAAAGGTTGGCACTGGGGTAGCGAAGCAAGTCACAACTCACTTCCACGTGGTGAGCGAGTACATGTTGGCACTGTTGGCACACTTGCTGAAATTTTTAATGGCCCATCGCACACTGCTGATGGATCAATGAATTTAGTTGGATCATTACGTCGTGCAATTTCAACAAGTGGTTATTCAGATGTAAAAGAATTTCAACGGGTTGAGGTGGTTATCCATCGCGCGTGATTTAGTTTTAGTTGTTGATTTTGGAGCACAATACGCACAATTAATTGCTCGTCGCGTGCGCGAAGTAAATGTTTATAGCGAGATAGTTCCTTCAACAATTAGTGTTGCTCAGATCGTTGCGTTAAATCCAAAAGCAATAATTCTCTCTGGCGGACCTTCAAGTGTTTATGCACCGGATGCTCCGAAGTTAGATTCAGCACTTTTTGATGTGGGGATTCCAATCTTTGGTATTTGTTATGGCTTTCAAGTCATGGCTGCAGCACTCGGCGGCGAAGTAGCTAAAACCGGTAAATCTGAGTACGGCCGAACTGATTTTAAGGTTGAGAACTCAAATGGTTTATTTTCCAGTCTTCCTGCACAGCAACAAGTGTGGATGTCCCACGGAGATAGCGTCACAAGCGCCCCTAAAGGATTTGTGACAACTGGTTCAACCGCACAAACTCCGATCGCTGCATTTGAAAGTAGTGATGGAAAATTAGCCGGCGTGCAATTCCACCCTGAAGTTTTACATTCAACTCATGGTCAAGAGATCTTGCGCCGTTGGTTGATAGATGTTGTTGGTTGTAATCCAAATTGGACAAGTGCAAATATTGCACAAGAACAGATCGCGCTGATTAAGAGCCAAGTAGGAGATGCGCGTGCGATTTGTGGTTTATCTGGAGGAGTTGATTCCGCTGTTGCTGCTGCGATTGTGCAACAAGCAATCGGTAAACAGTTAACTTGCGTTTTTGTTGATCATGGACTTTTGCGAAGTGGCGAAGTGGAACAGGTCGAACGTGATTTTGTTGCCGCAACTGGAATTACTTTAAAGACCGTAGATGCGAAAGCAACTTTTTTGAATGCTTTGAAAGGCGTTACAGATCCAGAAGAGAAAAGAAAGATTATTGGCCGGGAATTTATTCGGGCTTTTGAAGCGGCTGCGCGCGAAATCGCCACAACTGAAGTTAAATTCTTAGTACAAGGGACTCTATATCCAGATGTTGTTGAATCTGGTGGTGGTACCGGAACTGCAAATATTAAGAGCCACCACAATGTCGGTGGGCTTCCAGATGATCTTAAATTTGAATTAGTAGAACCATTGCGCGCACTGTTTAAAGATGAGGTACGGGCTGTTGGATTGCAGTTGAATCTCCCTGAGGAAATTGTTTGGCGTCAACCTTTCCCTGGTCCTGGACTAGCAATTCGGATTATCGGAGAAATCACTCAAGAGAGGTTAGATCTTTTGCGTGAAGCGGATCTGATTGTTCGTGATGAATTGCATGCTGCTGGTTTAGATCGTGAAATTTGGCAATGCCCAGTTGTATTACTTGCTGATGTTCGAAGTGTTGGCGTGCAAGGGGATGGGCGCACCTATGGTCATCCAATAGTTTTGCGTCCGGTATCTAGCGAAGATGCAATGACTGCTGATTGGTCGAGATTGCCTTATGACGTGCTAGCAAAAATTTCTAATCGAATTACAAATGAAGTAGCTGGAATCAATCGAGTTACTTTAGATATTACGAGCAAACCACCAGGAACTATTGAGTGGGAATAGATCTTCCCTATAGGCTTGCTCAAAGAGTAGGCACCTCCAAATAAAGGATCGCCGATGAAACGTTCAAAGAAGATAAGAGTTTTCTTTGCGAGTGTTTCTCTGATTTTATCTTTGACAGCGTCAATCTTCACTCCCGCTTCTTCTGCCGGACTTCCAGATGAACAGTGGTTTCCTGCCTCTTCAACTGGCTCAAATCAAGTTGGATTTAATTTTTCTGAAAGTTCGTCGCTTCAAAACATGACAACAAACCTATCCCCAAATTATCCATTCTTGAATTCTTCAGATGGGAAAAGCAAATATCCAAATACCTGCACTAGCGTTTTAGACAAAAGTTGTGCAGAAGCAACATCATTTATTTACCATGTAGTTTTACCGCCCTGTGACACCTCTCGTGTTATTGATTGTATTGAATCTATTTGGAGCGAATCGCAAGGAAAAAAGACAATAGGGATTTACTCTAAATCGATTCCAGCAGTACCAACTACCCCTTACACGGCTTTAGGTGCTGAAAATTTAATCACTGGATCCACACCAAGCATTTGGCAAATCCCCGGCATAACTCATCTTGGTGGCAGTGATTTATATTCAGTGAATACATTGATTGCTGCGGCTTCAGAAAATGCAAATAAGCCAGTTGTTTTTGGGACCGGTGGTGAATTATCTATTGGAATTTTTCCAATTAATTTAGTAAGTGGAAATTATCCATCAAGAGTTGCAGGCATCCCATGGTCTACTAATACCGATGAGACACGTATTTGCAGTGCCTTCGGAGATAATATTTGTGCAAGTAAACAAGGATTTAGCAATGACGTCACAATTGGTATTTCGATTCGATTAACACAACCTCCAATCGGGTGGCTTCATGGACGGGTCAAAGCGCCAGATGCATTAATTGAAAAAATTATAGGTGGGGTAAAAATCTCGATAAGTGGTCAACCCGTTCAAGTTCCTTCCGTCGCTGGAAATTTTTCACTATCTGAATACCCCCAAGCGGTTCAGGATTCCCATAAGAGTGACAATGGGAAAATAATAATGATGAATAAAGGGGGTTCAGTATCCTCAGAAGGCAATAATAATATTACCTATCAACCATCATTAGGTGGCACTACATCTGCCTTACGCTTGCTATTGCCTATGGTGAAAGATAAATCAGTTGCAGAACCAAAGACGTGGAAAATTTCAACTTTGGCATACTTTGACGATTACAAAGTTAGTTCGTGTGTAAAAATGAGTGGGAAGTTAGCTGGAATTGTTTCAACAAATTCAACAACCTATGCGGTGGGACCTCCAACATTTGATAGTGGAACTGAATCCTTGAATTATGAATTAGCTTCAGCGCACTCAACATCTAAGGGCCAAGATTTTCTAGGAACATACAATTTATTGTTGGATGCTTCTGTCGCAAGATGCATTTATGGATTTTCAAATGCACCTACATCAGCTACCATAACTATTATCAATGATGGGAAAGAACAAATAGTAAGTACCACACTCTTAAAAGAAAATAATGGTTGGCTATCCCTAGCTGCATATGGTTTTACTTTTTCCTCTCCAACGATTCGAGTAAAACTAATTCAAGAAAAGCCAAAAGAAATGGAACAGGCTCAGCCTCAAACTAAGATCGAAGTTGCTGCCCCGACGGTTGTTAAGAAACAAGTGAAAACTATTACTTGTACTAAAGGCAAAACCGTGAAGAAATTTTCAGGAACTAGCCCAAAATGTCCTACTGGATATAAGAAGAGTTAAGTAAAACTAATCTAGTTTGTATTAACGATTCGGAATGCTTCAGCTATTCGACCTTCAGGAAAACCAGCTGCTTCTGCATTTCGCATTCCCCACTCTTTGACTAAATTCTCCAACTCTTCGTTGTGTGCAGTTTGCGATGCATGTGCATGCAAAGTTTTCATTTTCAAATCAAAAGTGTCTGTGATGTCAACAAAATGGTCTGGATTAGGGAAAGCTGTAACCCAAACTTCCTTTACACGCCACGGCATTAAACCTTCATCATCTAGCAAATCAGTAAAAGCGAATGGATTTCGTGCATCTGGGTAGACCGCTTGAATCGATGCTTCGCCTGCAGCTAAATGATCTGGGTGGCTTGCGCCAATACGATCCCAATTTCTTTCTGGACTTTGGCAAACCATTCGATCTGGTTGTGATTTACGAATTTGGCGAACAATGTCTTTACGTAATCCAAGGGTTGCCTCAAGATGCCCATCAACATAATTTAAAAATGTAATGTCGGTGACGCCGATTGCCGCACCTGCTGCAATTTGCTCACGTTGGCGAATTGCCGGCATCTCTTCTTTAGTAAAACCAGATGCTTCGCCGCCTTGATCACCATTGGTGCAAAATACATACGCGACTTCAATACCCTTTTTTATCCATTGTGCGATTGTTCCGGCTGCTCCAAAGTCAGAGTCATCGGGGTGGGCACTGATAACTAGTACGCGTTTGATTTCACTATCGTCGATCGGTGGCATGAACTCTCCTTGACGGTTCTTATGGCTAGGCTCGTACATTATGAGTGATCAGACCGGAAATAACCCATTCCTTGATGGATTAAACCCTTCACAACGTGATGCGGTGGTTCATTCAGGTTCCCCACTTCTAATTGTGGCAGGAGCAGGGTCTGGAAAAACTCGCGTTCTCACAAATCGAATTGCCTATTTGCTTGCCGAATGTGGAGTGGCGCCATATGAAGTAATGGCAATTACTTTTACAAATAAGGCCGCAGGTGAAATGCGCGAGCGAGTAGCGACATTAGTTGGACCAAGAGCTAGATCAATGTGGGTCACAACTTTCCACTCCGCCTGTGTACGAATTTTGCGACAAGAAGCGTCAATTGCTGGATTCTCTTCATCATTTTCAATTTATGATCAAGCAGATAGCGTCAGACTCGTAACATTAATTGGTAGAGATTTAAATTTAGATCCAAAGCGTTATCCACCTCGCCAAATTGCAGCGATGATCAGCAACGCTAAAAATGAATTAATCGGACCAGCAGATTATACGAACCAAGCAAAAACACATATCGAGGAAGTTGTTGCAGAGTGTTACGTGCTTTACCAAAAACGTTTGCGTGATGCCAATGCTTTTGATTTCGATGATCTGATTTTAAAAACAGTTGAAGTTCTTCAAAGATTTCCTGAGGCTAAAGCTAGATATCGCTCACGCTTTAGACATGTATTAGTCGATGAGTATCAAGATACAAACCATGCGCAATACATTTTGGTTCGTGAGTTGGTTGGAACTTCGGCCGACGGCATCCAACCGGCTGAACTTTGCGTTGTAGGTGACGCAGATCAATCTATCTATGCATTTAGAGGCGCAACAATCAGAAATATCTTGCAATTCGAAGAAGATTACCCATCTGCACGCACTATTTTGCTTGAGCAAAATTATCGATCAACTCAAAATATCTTAAGTGCTGCAAATGCTGTCATCACGAATAATGCCAGCCGTAAAGCTAAAAATCTTTGGTCGGATTCTGGTTCGGGATCATTAATTACTGGATATGTAGCTGAAGACGAACGAGATGAAGCAGAGTTTGTTATGAATGAAATATTCCGTCTGCAAAGTGAGAATGTTTCCCAGCCGGGCGATACTGCAATTTTCTATAGAACAAACTCACAATCCCGAGCTTTTGAAGAAGTTTTTATGCGCAATACCTTGCCATACAAAGTAGTTGGTGGAGTTCGTTTTTATGAGCGCAAGGAAGTTCGAGATTTTCTGGCATATCTAAGAGTTTTAGCAAACCCATATGACGAGATTTCATTACGTCGAATTATTAACACTCCCAAAAGAGGAATCGGCGATAAAGCAATTGAGGGCTTAGAACAGATGGGAATTCCACTTTGGGATGCACTCTTAAATGCAAAAGATGCGCCCGGGGCAACTGCTCGTGCAACAGCTTCCATCGAAGGTTTTGCACAGTTAATGCTTTCCTTACGCGAATTGGTTGAAGCAAATGTGCGCCCATCAGTAATTGCCGAAGCGGTACTTGAACAAAGCAAACTTGGAGAAGAGTTATCAGATAGTGAAGACCCACAAGATGAAGCGCGTTTAGAGAACTTACAAGAGTTAGTTGCAGTTGCTCAAGAGTATGAAGAAGATGAAAGATTAGAAGGCGAAGAAGTTTCCATAGTTGGATTTTTAGAAAGAGTTTCACTAGTTGCGGATTCAGATCAAATTCCTGATGGTGAAGATCATGGTGGAGTGGTTACCTTAATGACTTTGCACACTGCTAAAGGTTTAGAGTTCCCAACTGTATTCTTAACTGGAATGGAAGAAAATGTCTTTCCGCATTCCAGATCACTAGGTGATCCAAGTGAAATCGAAGAGGAGCGCAGACTTGCATATGTGGGATTAACTCGCGCTCGAAAAAATCTTTATTTATCTCGAGCCAGTACACGTTTTGCATTTGGATCCCCAACTTACAATTCCCCGTCAAGATTCTTAAGTGAAATTCCAGAAGAGATAATTGAATGGAAAGCTCCTGAAATTCGATTTAAATCAAAACCAAATCCGATGGTTGCTCCAACTGGAAAGCGAATAACTTCTAGTTCCCAAAATGCGAATTTAAATTTAGAAATTGGCAACCGCGTACTCCACCAAACTTTTGGAATGGGCACTGTAATTGCGCTCACTGGAGCAGGAGATAAGGCTGAAGCCACCATAAATTTTGGCACTTATGGGGATCGCCGCTTGTTACTGCGGTACGCCCCCGTTGAGAAGATCTGATTAATCCCACACGATTGGACTACCTCAACCCACTCGTGGCACGGTAGCCCTATGGCGATCAGAGTAGTTGTCGCAAAAGCTGGCCTTGATGGCCATGACCGGGGTGCGAAAGTAGTTGCCCGAGCTTTGCGTGATGCTGGATGTGAAGTTATTTATACCGGCCTTCATCAATCACCAGAAGAGATAGTTGCAACCGCACGCCAAGAGGATGCTGATGCGATCGGTTTATCAGTTCTCTCCGGTGCGCACTTAACAATTTTTGCAAGAATTATGGAGTTACTTGAATCACAGCCAATTTTGGTTTTTGGTGGAGGGATCATCCCAGATGGGGATATCGCAAAATTGAAAGAGATGGGCGTCGCTCAGGTTTTTACTCCGGGCGCCTCGACAACTGAAATTGCCGAATGGTTAAAAAGCGCGTTAGCAAATCACTAGGATTTAGCACAGGGGGATAAACATGGATTTATTTGAATATCAAGCGCGCGACCTTTTTGAAGCTCACGGCATTCCGGTATTGCCAGCCCAAGTTGCTCGCACCCCAGAAGATGCACGCTCTGCGGCAAAAGCAATTGGTGGTCGAGTTGTAATCAAAGCTCAAGTTAAAACTGGTGGTCGTGGAAAAGCTGGTGGAGTTAAAGTCGCTGAAAATTCAGATGAGGCTTTTGAAAAAGCAAGTGCAATTCTTGGAATGGATATCAAAGGCCATCGCGTAAATGCCGTAATGGTTGCCCAGGCCGCACCAATAGATTCTGAGTATTACTTGGCAATTTTGTTGGACAGAGCCCAACGATCCTTTTTGGTTATGGCTTCAGTTTCTGGCGGAATGGATATTGAAGAGGTTGCGCATAAGACTCCAGAAAAACTTGCAAAAGTATTGGTAGATCCACTTAAGGGAATTGATCAAGCCCAAGCGATGGCAATCGCAACGCAAGCTGATTTCCCGGCAGATATTAGAGAGAGCGTTGCAACAGTATTGCTTAACTTATGGAAATGTTTTGTTGCAGAAGATGCGACTTTGGTGGAGATCA
>JBILFD010000172.1:0-2538 GCA_044351765.1 Candidatus Nanopelagicaceae bacterium
CTTTGGGTCGCGATTTGCAGCGCCGATCATGAAGTAGACGGGGTCGCCTTTCTTAATCTGTTGTCCCAGAATCTCAAGATCCACGGATGCGATCCGGCCCGTTCTTTGGACTGAAGAATCAAAGCGGAGCGTCTCCTCGACTGCGGCCGGGATGAGGTCAAAGTTTGAACGGAGCAAAACTTCTTGTGCTGGATTATTTAACAAAGCTAAAACCATATTCCCGATTAAGCCCTCAGTTGTTTCAAAGCCTGCAAAAAAAAGTTGAATTGTCAGACCAACCAGTTCTATGTCAGTTAGTCCATCACCGCTCTCATCTTTGGGAGCATTCAAAATCTTACTTAACAATCCGTCATTAGGATTACGACGAAGCTCGACAAAAAGCTCTAATAGATATTCCTCGGCTTCGAGTGCAATAACTTCTCCGTGTTCTGCCTGTTCTATCGTAAGACGGGCTGAAGCAGTGAAATCAGCGAAACCATCAGCCCACCGTTTAAGGTCCCACCTTTTCTCCAGTGGTATCCCAAGTAATTCACAAATCACAATTGCCGGAAGTTGGAAGGAGAAGTCAGCTACGAGATTAAAGACCTCTTTAGACATGGCAGCATCGAGTAAGTCGCTAACGATCTTGTCGATCTTCGGTTCAAAAGCCGCGATGGTTCGCGGTGTGAAAGATTTATTCACAAGGCGCCGGAGCCGAGTATGTCCGGGCGCATCCTGGAAGACAATCCAGTTGCTGACATTAGTAAGTACGTGTGGCATAGCTTCGCGTTGATCTTGTGAAAGATGTGAAGAGGCCTTTGCGATGCGCTCGCTTTGATTGAAGATGTCATCTCCACGAAGCCCTTTTTCGACTTCATCAAATGTTGTCACAATCCACGCACAGGCGATCTCACTCCAAAAGATGGGTGACTCTTCATGAAGCTTTCGAAAAATAGGGTAAGGATTGACGAAATAATCACCGACGAGGAATTGCGAAATGCCGGTCTGATTCATCGCCATAAAAACCCTCCCCTAAGTGCAGAGTAAGAATACTCAGTAGGGCGATTATTAAAAGGCGAAAGGCTCACCCAGAAGATGAGTGAGCCACATGCACCATAAATCCCTCTAACGGAGGGTAGGTGGTTTCGGGAAGAAATTCCCGGACCATCTGGCGAAAGCATATAGATAGTTGAGTTTGAAATGTGAGGAAATCTCGTGAAATTAGAAACTACTTTGGGTTACTTTTTTTTAGAGGTGGTTATCTAAGATTGTTAAGTTAGCTAAGCACTTCAAATTATAATTAAAGCTTAAAAATTACGAAGCGTAATAAATTGGGATAACAATTTCGTTGTACTGCAAGAAGCCAGGTTTAACTGGCGGATCAAAACGACAGATTCGGGTTTCATTAGAGAGTGCAATGTTGGCTTTAGCAGCGCTTGCACGAAGTTCTTCACTTACCTTTTGCGATAGCTCATCGGTTGCTCTTCCGCGGAATGATTTGGCAACACAGGTTTCGGCATCTAATTCGCGTAATGTGACTTGTGAATTGTTGGGATGTGGCAATTGACCATAGGTGCTACCTGATGGCATCACAAACGAGATATGCCATTCAGCGGATTCTGATCGATCTGCTTTTTGGGCAGTGATTACCGGGGCGGTCATCGCGATTTTTTGCGAGGATTTGTTTCCCTTTGAAATGTAATTAAATAATGTAGAGAAAGCGCTGCTTGATGAAGTTGAAAACTGGCCAGAAACTTTCACCTCTGCGATCACACAAGGTAGATATTCACGAAGTTCAAAATCGCTATATGCACGTAGGACTCGAAACTCTTGCCTCTGTGTCATGGTTTAAGAATACTCTCATAAGTCACAATCAAGAGTTGAAAATTACCAACAGTAATAAATGCAGAGTGGCCCCACGCGACGAACCGTGAGGCCACTTAGTGTGCTTACCACTGGCGGGAATAGAACCCGCTACACTTCCCTTAGGTCAAAAGGGTGCTCTATCCAATGAGCTACAGCGGTACGCGATTGGGAATCTAGATTAATTGCGTACCGCTCACTTAAATTAGTGCAGCAACTGTGGATAAATCTAATGATAATGTTTAGGCAGTCAGTCGAGTGTTCAATGCGCTTGGTTACAAGTTAAAGACCCCGTCATAAATGGCGGGGTCTTTAACTTTTTTACTCTTGATCCTAGATATTCAACTTATTGCTGGACCGTTACTGTCCCGACCTTCTGTGCTGAGAAAGTTTGAAAATCTTGCACAGGTGCATCCATATCCATGGTTGCGATTACCTCATGCTCAATCGGTGCGATCCTTCAGCGCTTGGCGAGGCAAATTCAAGTAATCCAAGGCCTTTGCGAAGAGGCATTTTAGGCTCAGTTTATTTATGATTGTGAGATGCTTTACTTATGAAATCGGGCGCTTCAGCAACAGACAAAGTGGGGCGTGGCATGGCAATCATGCTGCTGATAACAGGATTAGGCCACTTCATTGTTCCGGGGCCAGTTGATCAACTTGTTCCAGAATTTTTGCCAGCCGATCCAAGGCTCTG
>JBILFD010000173.1:0-2535 GCA_044351765.1 Candidatus Nanopelagicaceae bacterium
TCGACTCGCGCACCGTTGGAATGGCCCTCGGGTTTGGTGTAATTGCTGCAGCGCAAGCTGCTGAAGAAGGTTTAGATAGCCAAACAATTATCCAACGTGCGCAATTGCGCATGAAGGCCACATCTATTTTCTTCTCAGTTGCGAATTTAGAGAATTTGCGTAGAAGCGGTCGGATCAGCAGAGGCGCTTCATTGTTGGCGACTGCTCTTGCAATTAGACCAATCCTCACCGTAGATGATGGCGAAGTAGTTGCAGT
This sequence comes from Candidatus Nanopelagicaceae bacterium, assembly GCA_044351765.1. Lineage (GTDB taxonomy): Bacteria > Actinomycetota > Actinomycetes > Nanopelagicales > Nanopelagicaceae > UBA3012. Next base: position 257 of record JBILFD010000173.1, read on the forward strand.
TGAAAGAGTTAGAACTGCGGCTAAAGCAATGGTGCGATTAGAGGAGATGGCAGTCGCCGCTACAGCTGGACGTGCTGTCGATGTTGCAGTTCATCATTTAGGAGCTCAATCTCAGGCGGAAGCAGTTGTCGCAAGACTTAGAAGCGTCCTAACCGGCTTGGGCGATGTTAGCAATACCGAAGTTGGTGCTGTAGTCGGAACCCATGTTGGCCCTGGCGCAATTGCAGTAGTAATCGCCCCTCGCGTTTAGTTAACCACAAGCAAAAATTATCTACATCTACAACTCTTACTGACTTTTCCCAAAATACTACTTTCTACAATTTGCGAATGCCCAAAATAGATTCAGAGTTAATTTCGCGTCTTCGTCAAATTCTTCCGGAATCAACAAATAAATTTAGAGTACATATAGAAAAGAAACATTTTGTTAGTGCATTGATTGTGATCTCAACTGGTGTGGTGCTAGCAATATTTTTATTATGGAGTGGGGGTGCTAAAGAGATTCCAAATGCTGCTGGAATCTCTTTGGGCACTGGAATTAAAGATGCAGAGAACAATCAAAGCGTTAACGAACTGGTTCAGATCAATAAATTTCTAGTAATTGATGTAGCAGGGAAAGTTAAAAACCCAGATGTCTACGAATTACCGCAAGGTTCACGTGTTTTCGATGCCATCGATGCTGCTGGTGGAGTGGCAAAAGGTGGTGATTCAAGCGGTGTGAATATGGCTCGATTACTTGAAGATGGTGAACAGATATTCATAGAAAGCAGTTCAGGTTCAGGGCGATCTATTTCTTCGCCCTCGAGAGGTACGCGTGGCGGAAAAGTTAATTTAAATCGCGCCAATTTATCTGAACTTGATGGCCTTCCAGGTGTTGGTCCAGTTTTAGCGGCTCGAATTATTGAGTGGCGTAGCAAAAATGGAAACTTTAAATCTGTTGATGAGTTGCGCAGAGTTTCCGGAATAGGGGATGCAAAATTCAACGAACTTAAAGAGGTTGTTGTGGTTTGAAAGGTACTCCTGATGCCCGGCTCTTATTCCCAGCGTCTGGGATTTGGGTTGGATGCGCCAGCGCTCAGTTATTTTATGGAACCTCTGCAACTATTTTATTGATTGCAACATTTGCGATCGCACTAATTTTCTTAATAAAAAGAAAGAGCTACTTCCTACAACTTTTCTGCCTAGCCCTTTTTCTTGGTGGGGTGATCACAGGGATTCACGAGCAAGCCCTCCATCGCGATTTGTTTATTAACTTTAAAGGCTCAAACATCAGCGTTACTGGGGTTGTTACAACTGACCCACAACTTAGCAAATCTAAAATCCGAGGCGATTTTCGGGCTCCACAATCGGCTACTTTCTATCTTAGAACTCAGGAAGTTAATCGGCAGGCTATTCGTGTTCCGATTTTAGTTTCCACGGCTAGCGATGTTGCTAACCTCATTCCAGGAACCGAGATCATTTTCTACGGAAAAGTTTCTGATTATCGATTAAATAATGCATCTGCTTTTATTTTTACCAAAAGCAACCTAAGGATAATCAGCAAGCCAAATCAGATTTCAAGACTCACATTTCAAATGCGAGGCGCACTACGTGATTGCTTACAAGGTTTGCCAGCTGCAGCGATGGGCTTAATACCTGGAATTGTTATTGGGGATCGGACATTTCAATCAGTTGAATTAACTACAAATATGCGCGCTACTGGGTTGACACATTTAACTGCAGTTAGTGGAGCAAACCTTGCAATAGTTGCTGCATTGGTATTGGCGCTATGCCGAAGAGTCGGAGTAAACGGACGTACCCTCTGGTTGATTGTTGCTTTAGCACTAGCTTTTTTCATTCTTCTAGTTAGGCCGTCCCCATCAGTTCTACGTGCGGCAGTTATGACCGCGGTTGCCCTCACTGCGCGAGCGACTGGAAATCGATCAGCCGCATTACCTTCCTTGGGAGTTGCAATTGCCCTCCTGCTGATTTTTAATCCATTCCTAGCGACTGATCCCGGTTTCGCTCTTTCAGTTTCGGCCACCGCTGGATTGCTACTTCTTGCGCCGAAAATTGAGAATTACTTGATGCGGTATTTACCTAAGCCGCTTGAGCTTTTGGCCGAAACTTTGGCGATACCAATATCGGCAACAGTATTTTCATTACCAATTGTTGTTGCAATTTCCGGACAACTTTCACTTGTTAGCGTTTTTGCCAACTTGATTGTTGCGCCGGTGATAGCCCCAATAACAATTGTTGGTTTTGTCATGAGTTTGATTTCGATTCCTCTTCCTCAAATTTCA
>JBILFD010000174.1:0-2531 GCA_044351765.1 Candidatus Nanopelagicaceae bacterium
GACAGCAGCACACCATGCTATTAATAGAGCCCAACTTGGTACTCCAGCAAAGTAGGCAGTCAACACCCATAACGCTTCCACTATGCGATCGAGGGTTGAATCCCAAACCGCTCCCCACTTAGTGGCTTGATCTCTTGCAATTGCAACAGCTCCGTCTAACCCATCACTGATTACTGAGAGCAAGATGAAAAGTGGAGCCCATAAGGTATTTCTCTGAAGTAATGCTAGGCAGGCAAGTAGTAGGCCAAGTAATGACACTACATCTGCTGGAATTCGAAGTGCCACGAAGGGTTTCGCTAGATAAAAGTTAATCAGTAAATAACCTCGCGCAATTCCTGTGGGACCTTCTCCTTGCGGATAACCATGAAGAGAGGACCAACGAACCAGGTAATCGCTGTGGTTCATGCTCTACTTACCTAAATCTAAATTCTGGCAAACTTTTACAGTTGCCTCTGCGGTATTCATTGTGTAAAAATGTAATGAGTTGCAGCCAAAAGCTAATAGCTGTGCGCAAAGTTCAGACGCAACCTCGACACCGAGCGCCCGAACTGCACTCTCATCTTCTGAAACTGCTTCAAATCTTGCTCGGGTATTTTCAGGAATTTGTGTTCCTGACAACTGGGCAAACTTTACAAGTTGCTTAACATTTGTAACTGGCATCACTCCTGGAATTAATTTTAATTTTGATCCGGCATTTTCTAACTTATTCACCAATCTTTCCCAAGATGAAACCTCAAAGAAGAATTGTGAGATCGCAAATGTTGCGCCAAATTCTTCTTTCCGAAGCAGTGTTTCTAAATCTAATTCAGCATTTCCGTTTGATGCCGGATGTAGATCTGGAAATGCGGCTACCCCAACACCCAATCCTTTTTCTGCAACAAGTTTTACAAGTTGGTCGGCATGATCAAATCCGCCCAGCGTTGGTTCCCATGTAGCCAGCGGCCCTCCTACTGGATCTCCCCGCAAAGCCAATACTTGATTTATTCCTGCTCTCTTGTAGGAATCAAGCACATCTGCAAGCTCGGCTTTTGTAGATCCCACGCAAGTTAGATGAGCGACAGTTTCAAGACCTGTTCGCGCTCCAATTTCTTCGGTCACCCGAATTGTCCGTTCGCGGGTCGAGCCGCCGGCTCCATATGTAACTGAGACAAAACTTGGCGATAGCGAGCGGAGGTGGGTTAATTCTTGCCACAAGCGATCTTCACCTGGTTGATCTTTAGGTGGAAAAAACTCAAATGAGAGTTCAATCAAGGAGTTCCGATGAGCGCTATCCACGAGGTGCAGGGTAGCGTTGCCATGTGTTCTCTGCCCCCCGTTTAGAAATTGAAACCACCTTAAAAGATTTCCTCGAGCGTATTTCCCTCGACTTATCTGCGATTTCCCCCGACCTGACCCCTGTCAGCGCGGAAATCACCAGGTTTCTAGCCACAGGTAAAAGGTTTCGACCGCTCTTTGCATATGCCGGATACCTCGGTGCCGGCGGGCAAAATGATGGAGCGCAATTAAAAAATATGTTGAAGGCAGCGACCTCACTTGAATTGCTTCAAGCCTGCGCCCTTATCCACGATGACTTGATGGATGGCTCAGATATGCGACGTGGCGCTCCCGCTGTTCATCGTTACTTTGAAAATTATCACTTTGAAAATTCAATGCGTGGCGACAAAGCGCAATTCGGACTCTCAGCAGCAATCTTGCTTGGCGATTTCGCCTTGATTTGGGCAGATCAATTGATAAATGAATCTGGGTTATCTGACGAACAATTGCGCAGATTGCTTCCGCTAAATGACCTGATGAGAATTGAATTAATTGCCGGCCAATACTTAGATGTTCGAGAAAGCGCAGCCAATACCGCTAGTGTCGAACGGGCGCTAAAGGTTGCACGCTACAAATCTGGAAAGTACACAATTGAGCGCCCATTGCATTTCGGTGCGTTAATCGCAGGCACTTCCCCTGAAACTATTTCCGCGTTGACTGAGTTTGGAATTCCATTAGGTGAAGCATTTCAATTGCGCGATGACTTATTGGGAGTATTTGGAGACCCAGAGACAACTGGGAAGCCGGCTGGTGATGATCTACGAGAAGGTAAACGAACCGTACTAACTGCTATAGCGATTGAGAATTTCACCACTTCACAGCTTCAAACTTTTAATGCACATTTTGGAGATTTGAATATCAGCGCTGAGCACATAGCCGAACTTCGAAATCTAATCACAGAAGTTGGCGCTCCAGAAAAAGTTGAAACTCTGATTGATGAGTTCACATCTAACGCTTTGCAAGCACTAAAATCTGCACATATTGCCGAGCCTTCCAAACTATATTTAAATGAATTGGCCCTGATGGCTACTAAGCGGAAGATCTAACATGAGGAGTTGTAAGTAATGCGTACCGTTAAGGGTCCAACTGAAAACGTAGTAATCGTAGGTGCTGGACTTGCTGGATTGAGTGCCGCATTGCGGCTTGCCGGAGCTGGACGATCAGTAACTGTCATCGAACGTGAATCAGTTCCAGGTGGTCGCAGTGGATTGCTAAAA
>JBILFD010000019.1:0-9279 GCA_044351765.1 Candidatus Nanopelagicaceae bacterium
TCTCCTCGTTTGTTTCATTTGAGTCGTAATACGAGGACCAACGGTCACCAGTGGCTCGCAACATTCCCTCGATTGCTGCTCGCTCTAATGCTGATTTATCTAAAGCTCCAGCAGTCACAATCCGATCTAACGCTTGATCTATGGAATTTGTAGATTTATTAAAATTTTGACCCAGCGCAAATGACAGCACTGAAGTAAAAACTATCAGTGCTGATATTTCGATCTGCCGGCGTTTCATGTGCTAATCCTAAAGGACTCGCAGAGTTAGCGTTTTATACCTTCACAAATCTGCGTAATGTGACAAAAGAAGCCACTGTTGCGACTAAAACACCAGTCAAAAGCAAGTAACCAGAAGCCACCCAGACTGAATCCCAACCGAAGAATTTAGTAAATGTGAGTAATGGAGCCACTCTCGTATCAATCAAGTATTTAAAGGTTGAAAGCAAGCCAGTGGCAAATCCCCAGCCAATTAGAGCTGAGAAAACCCCTTCTAATAAAAATGGCAACTGGATTGAGAAAGAAGATGCACCGACTAGTTTCATTACACCAGTTTCTCGTCGCCTATTAAAGGCGGCAATTCTGATTGTGTTTGAAATAAGTAATGCGGCAGTTAGAACACTTGCTAGACCAATCAGCAATGCGCCATTTCTAAGAACGTTTAGCAATCTAAAGAATTTCTCTAAAATTGCACGTTGATCCTGGACGACATCAACACCTGGTCGACCAGCAAATGCGCTTTGAACTACAGAAAATTGAGTTGGGTCCTTTAATTTAATTCTGAATGATTCCGGCAATTGCTCTGGAGTAACATTTTGTGCAATTGCAGAATCTTTAAATCTTTCTTGGAATCTTGTAAATGCTTCAGCCTTAGACTCGTAATAAACCTGCGCGACAACTGGAAGTGCATTTAAATCAGTACGGATCTCTTCGCGCTGGGTTGCCGTAATTGTTCCACCAGAACATGATGGGGAAACCGAAAGATCGCCACACAAGTAAACCGATACTTCGATTTTGTCGTACCAATAATCTTTCATTACGCCTACTTGTGAATTAGTTAATAGACCAATCCCAAGCATCGAAAGCGAGATTGCAACAGTCACAATGACAGCAAAAGTCATCGTTAAATTTCGGCGTAGGCCTATTCCTACTTCAGAGAAAACAAAACCGGCGCGCATTTAATCCCCTAACCGCTATATCCGTAGACGCCACGGACTTGGTCTCGAACAACATGTCCGCCATCTAATTCGATTACACGTTTACGCATCTGATCAACAATTCCACTGTCATGAGTTGCCATTACTACTGTGGTGCCCGTTCTGTTAATTCGATCAAGCAACTTCATAATTCCAACACTTGTAGCTGGATCTAAGTTTCCAGTTGGCTCATCCGCAATCAAAATTGATGGATGGCTAACAAATGCTCGAGCGATTGCAACTCTTTGTTGTTCGCCGCCAGATAATTGACTTGGACGACGATCTCCGTAGCCATCAAGTCCTACTAAATCTAAAACTTCTGGAACCTCGCGGCTGATCTCTTTCTTCGAGTAGCCAAGTACATGCAAAGTGAAGGCAATATTTTCACTCACAGTTTTGTTAGGCAAAAGTCGAAAATCTTGGAAGACAGTGCCGACTTGGCGACGTAACTCGGGTAATTTCCATGCAGATAATTGACTCAAATCTTTGCCAGCTACATAAATCTTTCCAGTCGTCGGTAATTCCTCGCGGAGTACTAAACGTAAAAAGGTGGATTTACCGCTGCCTGATAGTCCTACGAGAAAGACAAACTCCCCTTTTGCGACGTCCAAATTAACCCCATCAAGAGCTGGTCGCTCCTGGTTGGGGTAGATCTTGCTGACGCCTTCAAAGCGAATCATGCGCACCTCACTACTTGATTCTAGGGAGCGATCCTGAGATACCGCTGATTTACGCTCGATTTACCCCGTGAATTTTCTGACATTTATCCATAATTTGAGCACAGATCCGCTATTTGATTACCTGCACTGCATAATCCTTCTAACAGCATTTGAAATTCATCTTGCTTACAGATCCTCGCTGATCGAAATTTCAAAGTCTTATAAATCCTTGCTACCTATCCCTCGTTGGATCTTCTCCAACGAACGCCGGCTTCGATAAATCCATCAATCTCACCATCGAGAACTGCGCCAGTATTTCCAGTTTCAAAATCTGTTCGTAGATCTTTTACTAATTGATACGGCTGCAGCACATAGGTACGCATTTGGTTTCCCCATGAACCAGTGGTGTCGCCTTTTAGTGCATCAATACGCGCACGTTCTTCAACGCGACGAAGGTCCAATAATTTTGATTGCAAAACTGCCATTGCTGTTGCACGGTTTTGAATTTGTGATCTTTCATTTTGACATGAGACAACAATATTTGTTGGTAGGTGAGTAATTCGAACTGCAGAATCGGTTGTGTTAACACCTTGTCCACCAGGACCACTGGAACGAAATACATCAACTCGTAAGTCTTTTTCATCGATTTCGATATGGTCACTTTGATCAACAACTGGTACTACTTCAACTCCAGCAAATGATGTGTGGCGACGTGCCTGACTATCAAATGGCGAGATACGTACTAATCGATGAGTTCCTTGTTCAACAGAAAGAGTTCCATAAGCGTACGGTGCACTTACTCGCACAATTGCAGATTTGATTCCGGCTTCTTCTGCATGTGACAAATCTAAGATTTCAAATTTGTGTCCATGTCTTTCTGCCCACCTTGTATACATGCGCAACAACATCTGCGCCCAATCAGCAGCATCAACACCGCCCGCTTCAGATCTGATTGTAAGTAGCGCATCACGTGAGTCATATTCGCCATTTAACAAAGTACGGATCTCTAATTCGGCAACTGCGCGTTTTAACAAATCCAATTCATTTACGGCTTCAGCCAATGTGTCAGCGTCATTTTCGCCTTCGGCTAATTCAACCAAAACTCGAACATCATCAACGCGGCTAACTAACTTTTCAATTCGCTCGATTTCATTTTGTAACCGTGCCAATTTGCTGGTTACTCGCGCAGCATTCTCTTGATCATTCCAAAGATTTGGATCTCCAGCCTCTTCTTGCAGAGTGGCTATCTCTCTTTCCATTGCATCAAAATCCAAAACTTTGCGGATCGATGAAAGAGATTGAGCTAATTGCTCAATCTCCAAGGGGAATTCACGATCAGACATGGTTTAAGGATAGTGGTTGAGTCAATTAATCAGAAAAGTAACGTGATCCGCCTCTTATAAGTGATGTAACTGTCGGATCGACATCCACTAAAAATCTAGGATTAAAGGGGAGTAAAACACTTGTGGAAATTTCGAATTCAATCCAAGAATTAATGCAAGTGAATCCGCTAATAGTGATTGGTTGATTGCTTATATAAAATCGGGTCTCTTTCAAGGCAGTCAGAATATTTAAATAAGTTTTATGACAGTCGATAGGTACTGATTTGCCATATGTTGATGTTCCAGATGTTGATGTTCCAGATGCGGATCTGCCGTTGTAATAATCTTCAGCTGACAAGTGACGCATACTTTGTGCCAATACTTCTTGGCCTTCAGATTTAAGAGCTAAATGAGCGTTACGCAAATATGTAAGATCACCTAAAGTTGCAATAACTGCTACAAGAACTATCGCAAAACCAAGTATCAGAGGCATTACGGAACCTTCATTCCTTCTCAACCACAAAAATCTCATTGCCAACTACCAACAGGGAAAGTCAAACTTTGGGAAATTCCATCAACTGATATCTGGAAGCGAACTAATGAATTATGTGTAAGGCAAGGCGTCGCATCGCAAATAATTGAAATTGCTGCGGTAGGAAATTCTTTGGTCAAGAATAAATCCACATTACTTCGAGCCAAAAAATCATTATTTGAACTGACAAACAAATGAGCACTCTCTCTAAGAGCATTGTGAAGTAAAGCGCTCTTTGATGTCGTTATCGAGAGTTGAGTCGAAAAAAGTAGTAAAGGAATAAGTAGTGGAATTGCCAGGGCGACAAATTCTAAAGTTGCGCTACCCACGTCTTTCTCTAGCGAAAGAAATGACGTAACTCTTCTTCTTATAAAATTACCTACTAATGCATTTAGATTTAGAACTTTAACATAGAGATCTTTCATTGGTTTAAAATTACAGTAGTCGAAACTTGCAACGGAAAAAATCCAATTAGATTTGAATGTTTTGCATCTCTGATGAAGACTTTTCTTATAACAAATCCAGCAACTTGTTCATCTATCACTTCTACTTTGAGCGACTCCGAATAAGCAATTTTAGGCAAGCCTGATTTTTTGAAATACTCTTGAGCGGAAAACTGTGCGGCGGCTGTACTATGGGTCGAAATGCTTGACTGAGCGATACCTTCTACAATCTGCTCCAAAGAACTCTTGGCATTTTGAAAAGAATACAATTGAATTATTCCAGTAAATAAAATGAGCAGAGGGATCAATACAAGAGCGCTTTCGACATTCCCCGAGTCTTTTAGAAACCCTCTCTCTATCAATTTCACAAACTTTGACTTCTGGGTGCTAGTTACATTCATTTCTGCAGCTATCTAATGGCATTCATAGAATCCAAAGAATTTCGCAATAAGGTATTTAGTCTTGGTGCTGCAACTGTCCAGATCCCGGTGACTAACCCAGCGGTCATTAAGACCACCAACACCCAACCTGGTACATCTCCTCTATCAGAGTGTTTCCATACCTTTATCTGTAAATTCACAACTGCCTGAATCATTTTTCTTTCCATTACTTTTTTCAATTAACTGCCTTCCTGTTTGTTTGTTTCTCTGTCTTTTTCTTACTTTTAGTACGCAAAGTGGCTAGAAAGAACTCATCTGATTTAATTGATAAAGACTTGGCCATAGAGCGAAAAGTATGGAAACTGGCAATATTAGAAATACAACTGGAACCATCATTTTTACTTCTGCTTTGCTGCCCAAATCCAAAAAAGCTCTTCTTTGTACTTCACGTAAGTCAAAAGCTTGTTGCCGGAGAATTTCGGCTAGTGGCGTGCCGCGTTCCATGGTCACAATCAGCACATCTACAAAACGATAGATTTCTGGAAGATTGATGCGCTTTGCTAAGCCATCCAGTGCCAAAGTGACACTTTTTCCTTCATTTATTTCTGATAACAATTTCTTTAACTCTATTAATAGTGTTCTTTGTTCAGAATTTGAAAGATCATTTTCTAAAATTGCATTTATTGCCATCGCTGGAGAAAGGCCAGCAGTGATGCAAAGGGCTAAATTCTCTACAAAATAGGGGAAATCAATCCTTAATTGAAGCGTCCTTTTTCTATTTTTGCTGGATTCAATTTTCTCTTTTGCCTTGCCCCCAACTACCAAACCTAAGACAGCAAAAAAAAGAAATTTGAAGTTGGAGTAAGGCACGATAGAAAGTGAAATCAGATAGCAAGTTTCAAAGACTAAAACTCCACAGAGGTACCAGATTATTTTCTGGAACGTAGCATCTGTTTTGGTAAATCCAATTAATTTGCAAGCAATTCGATGGTAATAAACTTTTAATTTCATTCTATTGTCCTGTTGCATGTTTCGCTGATTTATTCATCCATACATAAGCTATAAAGATAAGTAAACTTCCACACAAAATGACAATTGCACCCGTGAGAGTGTTGTAGGCCTGTCTTGTTTGTGGTTGAAATGTTAGAAAAATAAGCAATAGCCATGGAGCGGAAGCAGCAATGCGAGCGGTGTTAGATATCCACCCATGGCGCATCTCAATTTCTCTTTTCGCTGCTAAATCATTTCTGAGGAATGCCGTAAAGGTTCGTAATACCAATCCAACTTGAACGCCTCCCACATTTCGTACTAACAAAATCGTTTGAGTGAGTCTCCTAAAAACTGGATCTTGCGTAGATCTACATAAATTTTTTAGGGCTGATTCAAGATTCCCATCTGATTTAACTTGACATTTGTACTCTTTGAATAGTGGCGAAAGGACAATAGGCCCTCGTTCTGCCAAATTTGATAACGCTTCAGAGATTGAAACTCCAGACTTAATTGCCGAGTTGATGTGATCTAAAGCCTCTGGCCATGCATCTTGAATTGACTTCTGTTTCTTGCGTTCATGAGAAAGACTCTTGATCCATGGAAATGATCCAGCGACAATACTCAAAGGGATTGAAACAACTATGGTTTGAGTTAATAGATTCAGTAGAAAGTAACTTAAAACTGCGCAACAAATCGAAACTATCCCATTTTCATATTTCCTAACTTTTTGCTTGAATTTCATTTCATTTTTTTGGCTATTAAATCTGCTCATTTTGCTTCTATATTTAGGAATCAAAAGCATCACGATACCTAAAATAAAAATCTGCCAAATAAAAAGTAGTAAAATACTTTGTCTGTTCATAGTAAGAAATTTTCTTCATCAAGATTAAGTGATTTCAAGGTATTTTTGATTTTTTCGAGTCTTGGGATTGTTGCTAAGCCTCGAACATATTCTCCATTTTTATAAGTTATCAATTCTTCAATTTCTATATGGTTACTCTCAACCCGACCGCTTAAGGAGGCGATCTCTTTGACTCTGCGCTTTCCGCTTGGGTCTAATTCGCAGTGAATCACTAGATCAATCGAATTCGCAACTGTCGGAATAACAAAATCATACGAAATGTTTTCTCCTGCTAACAGAGGCAGAGTTGAGAGTTTTCGAATAGCTTCCCGTGCGGAATTCGCATGAATGCTTGCCATTCCTGGAACTCCCGAATTCAACGCAATGAGTAAGTCGAGGGCCTCTGCTTCCCTAACTTCACCAACCACGATGCGAGATGGACGCATTCTTAAAGCTTCCTTTATTAATCTTCTTAGACTTATTTCCCCTTCCCCATCCAGCGTCTTATCTCTTGTTTGTAATGCAACAACGTCTGGCAACCGTGGAGATAATTCAAAAACTTCTTCTATTGTTATTAATCTCTGATTTGATGGTATTTCACCAATTAAGCAATTAAGAAAAGTCGTTTTTCCTGCCTGAGTGGCCCCACTAACTAAAATGTTGAGGCCACTTTTAACGGCAGTACTACAAAAATTTGCAATTCTCTGAGTCAGGGCTCCTACGGGAATCAAATCTTCTAATGAGTTTGCCGGTAGAGAGAGTTTACGAATATTAATTGCCCAATGCTCAGCTGTTACGTCAGGAATCACAACATGCAACCTGGCACCGCTTGGCAATCTTGCATCTACAAAAGGGTTTGATAAGTCGACCCTACGTCCTGTTAAAGCCAGCATTCGCTCCACTAGATCGCGTACTTCATTAGCTTCGAGAACTAATGTAGTTAATTCGCTCTCTCCGTTACGAGCAACAAATATTCGCTCTGGAGCATTTATCCAGATTTCTTCAATTTGTTGATCATCCAGAAAGTGCTGCAATGGACCAAAGTTAATAAAGGGGTTTTCCACAAGATAAGAATTTTGGTTTATCTCTTGTAATAATTTTTAATCCCCATATTTAAATTAAATCGTCAGTTAATCTCACTTTTAGTTATGAGTAAATTACTTAATGTATTTATAAAATTTAATTGGTTACATCTTTTTTTGCTGTAACTATCTTCTGCAATTCCACATCTCCCGCCAGCAGAAATTCTGCTAATTTCCAATTCTCTTGGTATTCCATGATCGCTACTTCCGCAGAGAAATTCTTAGCGATTTCTAGAATTCGCTTCATTAGTTCATCTGGGCTACCGCTAAAAATTACAGAAATTTCACACAGCCCTGTCCTGGAAATCAAGTCATTTATTCTCAAACTATTTTTAAGTGCATGAACCAACTCAATGAGTTGCACTAAAAGTAACTCTTGCTCAATATGATTTTTGCTTGGATTAGTTAACTCATTTTCAATGGAATTGGTTTTGACTGGAGGGGGCAATTTTAAAAGTAAAAGGTGAAGGTTGATTGAGTCTCGTCCAGCACGAGCTATTTCACGCTCTACGGCTTCATAAAACGCTTGAAGTGTTAGTGCGCCCGTCAGTGAATCATGTAGCCCATCGTGTGAAGAGAAATCATTCATCTCTTCTTCACAATTGCCTGCTCGCCTATTCTTTGCTTGTTGGGCGAGAGAGAAGAATTATTGATACCACTGCTGTAGCGCTAATTAAGGCTAAAAGATTTGCAAGCAAAATCCGATCGGCTTCACGTAAATAAAAGGAAACTGCAAATGCAATAAAATTTGCCAGGAGTGCTGGTGAATATCCATAACGCTTTTTTCGCTTGATTCCCAATGCAGCAAAAAGTAGCCCTATTCCAGCCAAGATCGCGAACAGAATTTCTACTAACAGTGCATCTGGATTTTTTGCTTCTGAAATAAATGATTCGACTATCAAGAATGCCCCACCGCTTAAAACTAAAATTCCTTCAAACGAAATCAATGCACTTGTTGCGAGACGAAACTTTGAAGTTGCTTTTTGATTATCACTCATCACAAAATTACTTTGTCTTCCCAGTTGGTAAAAGTTCATATCCGCCGGTTGATGGCCAATCTTGTAGAATTCTAAATCCTTCGCCAAATTTGAATCCACCTTGGACTCCACGGAATCTTGCTTGAACATTCATATTTTCAGTGAATCCAATCGAGTACATGTGCTCTGTCCAAGCCACTTGGCTGACGTGTGACGAAAGCATCTTCTCTTTGATGTCCATAACGGATGTGACATCAACATAAAACTCAGGTTCAAATCCTTTACCCATAATTGTGTCCATAATGAAAGTCGTTGGAATTGGCGTTTCAGGAAGCTTTGTTTGAACTAGTGGAACACTTACTGGGATTCTGCAGTCGCGTGCAATTGATCCAGCAAGACGATGATCTGGATGGTAATCATTTTCGCTAAGGACAAACATGATGTCTGGGCGTGCTTCGCGAATCGCGTCAATAAATCTTTCACGGGTTGGTCGATCATCAAAAAGAAATTCATCATCAAAATCCATCCAAATAACTTTTGCACCAATTACCGCAGCAGAAGTTTTAGCTTCTTCGTGACGTATTCGAGCAATCTCATCTTTCTTTGCACCGGGTTCACCGGAACCGACATTTCCATTTGTAGCAATTGCAATAAAGATTTCATCCCCGCGTTGTGCGCACAATGCAAGAGTTCCACCACAAAGCCATTCGATGTCGTCAGGGTGTGCTGCGATTGCTAAAACTCTCATAGATGCTCCAGTCATAGAGTGTTAAATTCTTGAAATTACGTAATTGAAATGTGAGTTGGAATTTTGAAAAGCCTAACATTCTGCATTGTCGATTAGTAGGGGTGCACGGATG